>JBJEAY010000615.1:0-7064 GCA_051869575.1 Prevotella sp.
AGCACTTATAGATGGTAACTTCAATACAATCTGTAATTATTTTGATATACATTCTGAGTTGATACTTTATGGGAGTAAGACGATTAAAAGCAATGAAAACATTATTGAATATTGGAAAGGTTGGAGAGAAAAATACGTATTAACACGTAAAGTAAAGGTAATTAATGTACAATATAATAACTATTATTCTAATGCATGTTTGATAATTGACCACATGTTGGTTCTTTTTTCTTTGTCAGATGATATCGTATCCAGAATGATGTTGTCCCCAATATCACTTAATCCTAGTGTGGACTATCATGACAATCTTATGGATTTCTCATTTAGCATTGACAAAATAAAACAAAATCTAACTCCAATTAGAGAGAACGATGTATCAGATGAAATCAATAATAAAGAAAATAGAATACCTTGTTTTCAATGCGGCGCTAAATCTGAAAAATTGGAGTGGTATAACTTTGTCACAGTTGAATATCCATTCACGTATGAGGGGCATGTGTCAATTTGTCCTATTTGTAAGCGGGTTGTGGAATTTTATCCAAAAATTCGATATAAATCTGAAGAGTCCAGACAATATGAAGATGTTCCTTTTTAATTTGTCAACAAAAGGATAAATAATAATCAGAGAAATAAATAACTCCATGATTTGTGAGGATATAATAGGTGGTTCGTTTGTCGCAGTAGAATCCTCTGCGATAATTGATGAAGAAAACAGTTATGCTTCTAAAGCCAAAGAGTTTCATAGCTTTTTGGATACAAGTATAACAAAACGTTTCGTTATCAAAGATAAGGAAGAGGTCTTCAGATGTTTGTCTTCTATTAAACTATGCTCGGGATATAAACTTGGATTAAAAATTGCCGGAAATAGTAAAACATGTTATTATTCATATTTCTTTGTTTATGATAATCAAAATAAAGAAGATAAGAATTTGGAAAAGTATATACTTGCTGAACCATCTACTATGGGGGCATGGCAAATATACCTTCTAATGAAAGCGTCAACTGTATTGCCGTTTTATAGGCGGCATGGTCGGTTTAAGCAAAGATTGTTCATATACAAAAAAACGGATGTACAAGTAATAAAAGTATTTGATCGATATGATATTAGCGGATTATTAGCTAAGGATTTTTTATTGCCAAAGGTTACAATTGTAAAAGTAGAAGAATCTGGAAAAGAAACGACGATAAAAGAATCAGAACTTGAAGGCGCAAATGGCAAGTATGAAGCTGATGTTTATTGTTGTTATTGGAATGATTGGGTAGGATTGGTTAGGGAGCATGTGAGAATTATTATAAACAATTCTAAAGTAGAAAGATATGAAGTCGTTGGAAACTTTATAATCTATCATTATAATTGTGGTATTTATTTCTAATATAGATATTTCAAGACAATGCGCTGAGGACACGGAGAATGCGCATTTCTTACCCGAAGTGTGTAAGCAGATAGAGCCCCTCATTGAGGGGCCCTTAGTGGCGCATAACAAAGCCTTCGACGAAAGTTGTATGAAGGCAGTCTTCGGTGTCTATCCCATGTCAGACGTGACGTCGGAGGAAGATGCTGTGGTCGATGCAGGCGGGGAGTTCCTCTTTGTAGTGGGTCACCATGATGATGGTCTTGTTGCGTCGGCGACTGAATGCCTCGATGACATCCTTGACAAGACGGCGGTTGCAGTCGTCGAGACCATGGAGTGGTTCGTCGAGGATGAGCAGTTGTGGATCCTTGACGAATGCCCTCGCCACGAGAACCAAGCGCTGCTCGCCACTTGAGAGCTTGAGGAACGAGGTGTTCTCCTTGCCCTCAAGACCGAAGATCTTCATCCACAGACGACAGATATCATACTCACTTTCGTCGGGCTTGGCATATAGGCCCACGGTGTCCTTGAGTCCGCTTGCCACAATCCTGATGGCTGGTATGTCGCGATGGTAGGAGCGGTGCATCTCGGGAGATACATATCCGATGTGCTTCTTGATGTCCCAAATGCTTTCGCCCGAACCGCGGGGATTGCCGAAGAGTGATATGTCGCAGGCATAGCTCTGTGGATTGTCGGCACATACGAGCGAGAGCAACGTACTCTTTCCGGCACCGTTCTGCCCGCTCAATGCCCATCTTTCTCCGTTGCGCACTGTCCAGTCGAGCTCCTTGAGGATGGTGCGCTCGCCATATACTATGCTCACCTTGTTCATTCCCACAACCTCGTCGCTGTCGTATTCCCCTGACTTGTAGGGTAGGTTGACTATTGTCTGCTCCATCTCCTCGTCAAGCACTCTTGAGGGATTGGGTTGGCGATGAGCCACATATTCCTCCCTTGTCATCTTATTGCCTACGCGCATGTCCTTTACCTCCACCACATGAGTGATGAAGTCGGGTATGTCGTCGGTCTTCGACAATACGAGCACCACCTGCAGGGAGCGTTCCTTGGCAAGAGCCGTAAGCAGCTCCTTGAGTTGGTCGCGCGTCTCGGCATCAAGACCTATGAACGGATTGTCCATGATGAGCACACGAGGGTCGGTGAGCAGGGCCTTGGTGAGCTGGTATTTGCGTAGTTCGCCGCTCGACATGAGTATGAGATACTTGTCCATGAGGTGCTCGATGTGGAAGAGCTGGTAGAGATGGCTCTGTAGTTGGCGACGCTCGGGAGTATCCTCTCCCGCCATGAGATAAGCCTTCTCCAGTTCGGTGCCCACGCGAGGTGTCTCCTCGTCAATCTCCTGCTGGTTCCATCGTTGTTGCAGGAAGTATGTTCCGTCGCTGTCTCCATAGGAGTCGCGGAAGGTGATATACTTGATGTTGTCTGCCGCAAGCGGTTTGGTGCTTGGGGCGAAGTCATAGTGCGGTTCGGTCATGATGAGTGGATGACGCCCGATGAGTATATCCACGAGCATCGACTTGCCACCGCCGTTGGGACCTACTATTGCCATGTGCTCACCGTCGCACAGTTCAAAATCCACTGGCTCTGCCATTCGCCATTCCGGCATTCTGGTCACGCCCTTCTCAATCTTAATTATCTTCTGCATATCTAAATTCCTAATTCCTAATTCTTAACTCTTTCCTTGTTCTTATTCGCAAAGTCCTTCCAACTGGAGTAGTGCTTGGCTCCTGTCTCGGGTCGGCTCATCTGCAGGAAATGGCAGTAGGCGGCACCGAGAGCGTCGGTGGCGTCCATAAACTTGCACATCTCGCTCGCATCAAGCTTCAGCAGTCGTTGCAACATTCCTGCCACTTGCTCCTTCGAGGCCTGTCCTTGTCCCGTTATTGCCATCTTGATTTTCAGAGGGGCATATTCGTGAATGGGAATGCCGTGATGTATGGCGGCAGCAATGGCAGTGCCTTGGGCTCGACCGAGTTTTAGCATCGACTGCACGTTCTTGCCGAAGAAGGGAGCCTCGATAGCCATCTCGTCGGGCAGATAGGAGTCGATGATACCAGTGACCCGCTCGAAGATATGTCCGAGTTTGAGATATGGGTCGGGGAATTTTCTTAGGTCGATGACTCCCATGGAGATCATCTCCGCCTTGTTGCCCACAACCTTAATCAGTCCGTAGCCCATGATATTGGTACCAGGGTCGATACCAAGAATTATCTTTTCCATATTCCTTTGCGCGTTATTGTTGACGGAAGACTCTCGTTGCCGTATCTGTCGATGGCAGTCACTGCGTAGTGGATGTCGAAGAGGGCGCGCTCCAGGGGAAGCGTGATTTCCTTTTCCGACCTGCGCACTGCTATTAGATTGGCGGGATTGGAGATGTCAACCGGTGAATCGTATGACATATATATATTAAATAGGTGGGAATCAGTGTCGGATACCTGCCATGAAAGTCGTGTGTTACTGTTGGTGAGCATGAGATTGACGGGAGCTGCGGGAGGAGTGTTGTCCTGCCATGTCATAGGAGGCACGATGGCAGGGTAGCGGTTGAGTTCGTCGCACACAAAGTCATACACCCCCTGCACGTTGTCGAGCAGAAACTTGCAGCGGAAGAAGGCATGTCCAATGCCCTCAGAGCGAAGGAAATAGAGTTGGCGTCTCACCATGTCGATTGTCCAGTTGCCCTCGCGAGGCGAGAGGAAATATATACCTAAGCCCGAGGATATCGTTCTGCCGTGGGCATTCTCCTGCCAGTCGGCGGCAAAGGGGAAGAAGTGATTGCCCTTGTAATACATCATCGGATAGAGCTGGTCCATGAGTCCGTCGCGCATCCATCCCTGAGCATCTTGAGCCACGGTGGTGTAGGCGTTCCAACCGTTGCTGCGGTATCGTGTGAGGTCGTTGTATTTGCCTAATGGCGAGCAACTTATCTTCACCCACGGTTTGCTTTGCTTCACCCTCTGACTCACAGCCCTTACTATCCTCGTGATATTATCCCTGCACGCAGGAAGAGCCGAAGCCCTCAACTTTTCCTGTTCGGGATAGCGGATATAGTCGAGATGTATGCCGTCGATGTCGTAGTTTTGCGTGATTTCATTGCAGATGTCGGCAATATACTTGGCAGTCAGTGGGTTTTCGGGACGCATATACCCTTCGTCGCCTATGCGCTTCACCAATCCCCGATGCTTGGCATTGAGCTGTCGGCATCCGAGTTTGTTCCATTTGCCCACAGGTATTGCCACTACCCATGCATGCAGTTCCATGCCGCGGCGATGACATTCGCGGATGGCAAAGGCGAGAGGGTCGTAGCCGGGCGACTTGCCGGGGAAGCCCGACATACATCCGTCCCACGGTTCGATGGCCGAGGGATAGATGGTGGTGGCTCTCACTCGTGTCTGCAGCAGCACGGTGTTGATGTTTGCCCGTTGCAGGCGGTCGAGGATGTCGGTGAGTTCCTTTTGCTGTTTTCTTGCCGAGGCATCCGACTGGGCATAGGAGTGCGGCCAGTCGAGTCCGCCTATGGTGGTGAGCCATACCGCCCTCACTTCGTGCTTGGGGTGGGATATGTCCTGAGCCATAGCCGAAAAGGGGCAAAATATGGTCAATAAAGTTATCAATATGTTGTAAAATCTCATATTTTTCTTAAATTTTGGTGCAAAGTTATGATTTTTTTTTCATATATCAAATATAATTGTTACTTTTGCACGAAAAATAGCTAATTTATAGATTTATATCGTAAATGATAACATTTATTTTGAGCCTTGTAGCCCTCATCTTGGGTTATTTCCTGTATGGAAGGTTTGTCGAGAGAGTGTTTGGTCCCGACGACCGCGAGACACCGGCAGTGGCGAAAGCCGACGGTGTGGATTTCATGGTGCTTCCGAATTGGAAGATATTCATGATTCAGTTTCTCAACATTGCCGGCACAGGTCCTATCTTCGGAGCCATCATGGGAGCGAAGTTCGGTCCGTCGGCCTATCTGTGGATAGTGTTCGGATGTATCTTCGCGGGAGCCACACATGATTATCTGAGTGGTATGATTTCCATGCGCAAGGGTGGGGTGGGACTGCCCGAAATTATCGGCGACACTCTCGGCGAGAAGACCCGCAAGTTGATGCTTGTGTTCTCAGTGGTGCTCTTGGTGATGGTGGGAGCGGTGTTCGTATATAGCCCTGCCGAGATACTCGACGACATGGCAGGCACCACCACCATGTGGATTATCATTATATTCGCTTATTATTTCATCGCCACGATGTTGCCAGTGGATAAGGTGATAGGACGCATTTATCCGCTGTTTGCCTTCTCCTTGCTCTTTATGGCAGCCGCGTTGATGGTAGTGCTCTTTGCCAAGTGGCCCGAGATTCCCGAATTGTGGGACGGACTGGGCAACAAGGCCCTGACGGTTGATCCCTCATGGTCGAGCCAACTCTTCCCATGTCTTTTCATCACCATCGCCTGTGGAGCCATCAGTGGTTTCCATGCCACCCAGAGTCCGCTTATGGGTCGATGCATGAAGAGCGAGCGCATGGGAAGGCCTATCTTCTATGGAGCGATGATCACCGAGGGTATCGTGGCATTGATATGGGCTACGGTGGCATCGTATTTCTTCTATGCCGAACCGCAGCCTGGCTATCAGCTTATCACCGAATTCAGCAACAACGGCTTTTCCACTTCCGCCCCCAAGGTGGTTAACATTATATGCAACGACTGGCTTGGTGTTGCCGGAGGCATACTTGCCATGCTCGGTGTGGTGGCTGCTCCTATCACCAGTGGCGACACCGCCTTGCGCTCGGCACGACTCATCATTGCCGACTTCATCCGCATTGAGCAACGCAGCATCAAGCGCCGACTGCTCATCTCGGTGCCATTGTTCCTTTGCTGTATAGCATTGCTGTTGTGGCAGGTTGAGAACCCCGACGGATTTAATGTCATCTGGCAGTATTTCGGATGGAGCAACCAAACTCTCTCCGTCTTTACGCTATGGGCTATCACCGTCTATCTGTTGAAGAACGGCAAACCGTATTATTTCACTCTCATCCCGGCACTCTTCATGACTACCGTGTGCGCCACGTTCCTCTTCGTGTCGAAGCAGGCTTTCGGTATGCCCGAGCGTGTGGGATATATCCTCGGTGCGGCAGTACTGATAGTGGCTATCGGATGGTTTCATATATTTGAGTCTAAATACAAGAAAAACAATAAGTAACAGTGATTATGAAAAGAATTTATTTAGTATTGTTCGCAGTGATAGTCACAGTGGCTGCACATGCGCAGTTTGAGGCAGGCAAATATTATGTAGGTGCTTCGCTCTCGGGTGTCGGATTAAGCTATAATGGCGCAGAGAAGAGTTCGTTCGGACTTCAGGGAAGGGCTGGTTATCTCTTCGACGACAATCTTATGGCCACTGCACAGTTGGAGTGGGATAAGAAGCATAATCAGCCTGCATTCTTCAAGGCTGGAGTTGGTATGCGTTACTACATCGTTCAGAATGGTCTCTATCTCGGAGCCCAGGCCAACTATGTTCATGCCGGAAACGCATTCGACGATTTCCAACCGGGTATTCAGGTAGGTTATGCTTTCTTCTTGAGCAAGACGGTGACGGTTGAGCCGGAAATCTACTACGACCAGTCGTTCAAGAGTCATAGTGACTTCAGTACTGTGGGAATAAGAATCGGAATTGGAGTGTACCTCTAAAGAATTAAA
>JBJEAY010000616.1:0-7060 GCA_051869575.1 Prevotella sp.
CCACCCGAGCGGGCAAGTATCTTGTCGAGATGGTCGCGGTTGGTGTCGGTGACGAATATCTGTCCGAATGACGACGAACTCACTATCTCCACGATTCGCTCCACACGGTAGGAATCGAGCTTGTCGAAGATGTCGTCGAGCAGGAGTAGCGGTGTGGTGCGCGAGGCAGTGCGCTTGAGGAAGTCAAACTGTGCTAACTTGAGTGCCACGGCGAAGGTCTTGTTCTGCCCCTGACTGCCCTCGCGCTTCATCTGATGGGCACCGAGGGTGAAGGCAAGGTCGTCGCGATGCACTCCGTGGAGCGAATATCCCACTGCCCTGTCCTTGAAGCGGTCGCGCCTGATGACCTCGCATAGAGGACCGCGGCGGCAATGCGACTCATAACTGATGCCCACCTCCTCTCGGCCACCCGATATTGCCTCGTAGTAACGCTGGAACACGGGAATCAATTCGTTGACAAACGCTTCGCGTGCGGCAAAGACACATTCGCCCTCATAGCCCATCTGCTCTTCGAGTACGTCGAGCAACGAGGCGTCGGGCTCTTCGTCCTGGCGAAGCAGTGAATTGCGCTGCTGCAAGGCCTTGGTGTAGCGTGCGAGATGGTCGATATAGGCATGGTCGAACTGGGATATCACCATGTCCATCAGTCGGCGTCGCTCCTCGCTCTGTCCGTCGATAATCATATTGTCGGCTGGTGCCACCATGACGATAGGTATGAGTCCGATGTGCTCCGACAGACGGCGGTATTCCTTACCATTGCGCTTGAAGTGCTTCTTGGTGCCACGCTTCATTCCGCAATACACTATCTCGGGGTCGGCGTCATCTGTGGCATATCTGCCCTCAAGCATAAAGAACTCCTCGCCATGGCGAATCACCTGTGAGTCGGTATTGCTGATGCTGCTACGGCAGAACGAAAGATAGTGTATGGCATCGAGAACATTGGTCTTACCCACCCCATTGTGGCCGATAAAACAATTTACCTTCGGCGAGAAGTCGAGAGTGACCTCACCGATGTTCTTATAGTTTAATATGGTAAGTTTTTCGAGTATCATTGCCCAAAAATGCATAATTTTCGTGCAAAGTTACAAGTTTTCGGGGGGAAAAGCAAAAAAAGTCGGAAATAAATTTCATTATCTGCATATTTTTTGCTAATTTTGCCCCGAATTTGTGCATATCGCACGAAAAACGAAGAAAAAAATAAAACAAAAGACAATAAATGGCAAATGTTAATGAACAGCAGGGCGCTCTCAATGTAGAGGAGACCCTCAACAAATCGGAGGCCTTCTTCCTCAAGTATAAGAAGGCTATTATCTATGGCGTGCTCGCAGTAATCGTGGTAATCGCCGGAGTGATTGTTTACAAACAGTATGTGTCGGCTCCCCGTGAGGACAAGGCCAGCACTGCCCTCGCTAAGGGACAGGAGTATTTCCAGCAGGACCTCTATGAGAAGGCTCTCAACGGAGACGGTGCTGGATATGCCGGATTCGTGAAGGTGGCTTCTGACTACAGCAGCACCGAAGCTGGCAATCTCGCCAACCTCTATGCCGGACTGTGCTATGCCGGACTGGGCAAGTGGAACGAGGCTGCTAAGTATCTGGAGGAATTCGACACTCAGGACGACCAGATGATCAGTCCTGCAGCTGAGGGGGCATTGGGCAATGCCTACGCTCATCTCAACCAGCTCGACAAGGCTGTAAGCCATCTCAAGAACGCTGCCAAGAACGCCGACAACAACAGTCTGTCGCCCACATTCCTTATCCAGGCTGGAGAAATCCTCGAAAGCCAGGGCAAGGCTGCAGAGGCTCTTGAACTCTACAAGGAGATCAAGGATAAGTATGTATATTCGATGCAGTATCAGACTATCGACAAGTATATCGAACGCGCATCCAAATAATGGCAACAGCTTATCATAACTTGTCGGAATACGACAGCAAGTCTATCCCCGACGCAAGCAACATGTGCTTCGGCATCGTTGTGGCGGAGTGGAACCCGGAAATCACCGACGCTCTGCTCAAGGGAGCGGTGACTACATTAGAGAAGCATGGAGCACTGCCCGAGAATATCCACGTGAAAACAGTTCCTGGAAGTTTTGAACTCATTTACGGAGCTCATCAGATGACCAAGCGTGGAGAATATGACGCAATCATCGTATTGGGAAGCGTAATCAGAGGAGAGACACCACACTTCGACTATATCTGTCAGGGGGTGACCTACGGAATAGCTAAACTCAATGCCTCAAACGAGATTCCTATCATCTACGGTCTGCTCACCACCGAAAACATGGAACAGGCTAAGGACCGAAGCGGAGGTAAACTCGGCAACAAGGGTGACGAATGTGCTATCGACGCCATCAAAATGGCAAAATTCTAATAAAACACAACTGTATTAGGGAGCGGATAACTTTTATTCGCTCCCTATATTAATTAAATAGGATATTATGAAATTCATATCATGGAATGTTAACGGACTGAGAGCTTGCGCAGGTAAGGGATTCAGCGACATATTCAAGCAGCTCGACGCCGACTTCTTCTGTCTGCAAGAGACGAAGATGCAGGCAGGACAACTCGACCTCGAATTCGACGGCTATACATCGTATTGGAACTATGCCGAAAAGAAAGGCTATTCGGGTACGGCTATATTCACTCGCCACACTCCGGTGAGCGTTACTTATGGTATCGGTATCGACGAGCACGACCATGAGGGCCGCGTGATCACATTGGAGATGGAGGAGTTCTATCTCGTGTGCGTATATGTGCCTAATGCCCAGGACGGACTCAAGCGTCTTGACTACCGAATGAGATGGGAGGATGATTTCCTCGCATATATCAAGGGGCTCGACGAGAAGAAACCTGTAATCGTGTGCGGCGACCTCAACGTGGCTCATAAGGAGATTGACCTCAAGAATCCTAAGACCAACCGCATGAACCCAGGATTCACCGACGAAGAGAGGGGAAAGTTCACTGCATGGCTCAGCAACGGATTCACCGACACATTCCGACACCTGTATCCTGAGCAGGTGACATATTCATGGTGGTCGTACAGATTCAAGGCAAGAGAGAAGAACACCGGATGGCGTATCGACTATTTCGTGACATCTGAGCGACTCAACGATAGAATTGCCGATGCCAAGATTCACACAGAGATAATGGGCAGCGACCACTGCCCAATGGAACTGGATTTGAAGTAAAACAGTTGAAAAAAGTTAATTTTCTCATTAAATATTACCCTTTTTCCTATATACCTTGTTATATATATAGGTAATTATAAAAAACGACATCAATGAAGAAGATCGTATCTGTATTATTTATGCTCGTGACTACCATCTGCATCAATGCTCAGATGGCTGACCCAGTGCATTTCACATCAAAAATGGAAATGCTCGGTGGCGACGAGGCGCAAATTGAGTTTACTGCCAAAATCGACAACGGATGGCATGTGTATTCCACTGGTCTCGGAAACGATGGCCCTATCTCAGCTACATTCAATGCCACCAAGATGGATGGAGTGAAAACTGTGGGAGGACTCACCCATAGAGGCAAGGAGATATCGCAGTTTGACAACATGTTCGGTATGAAACTGCGCTACTTCGAGGGAAGCGTGACATTCATACAGAAAATCAAGTTCACCAAGCCCGACTACTCCATCAACTGCTATCTGGAATATGGTGCATGCAACGACGAGACTTGCCTGCCACCCACATCCGTGGATTTCATAAAGAGCGGCAAGGCTCCCGCCGTGGCCAAGGATGCCACCCCCGCCCCCACTGAAAAAGAAACAGAAACACCAAAATCAGAAAAAGAAACAGAAAAAGAAATAACCCAAGAAGACACCCTTACAGCCCCCGTGCCTGAAGCGTCAGCTTCGAGTCCTGATTCCACCGCCTCCGCCTCCCTCTGGTCGCCTGTTATCAGCGAACTGAAGGCCTACGAGGCTGCCCCCACTGATTCATCTCTGCTCTATATCTTCCTTGCCGGATTCGCTGGCGGATTCCTCGCATTGCTCACCCCCTGCGTATGGCCTATCATACCAATGACAGTGAGCTTCTTCCTCAAGCGCAACAAGGAGCGCTCGAAGGCTATCCGCGAGGCTGTCACCTATGGTATATCCATAGTAGTGATATATGTGGTGTTAGGACTTGTTGTCACTCTGCTCTTCGGTGCGAGCGCCCTCAACGCCCTATCCACGAATGCTGTGTTCAACATCTTCTTCTGCCTGCTGTTGGTGGTGTTCGCAGCCTCGTTCTTCGGGGCATTCGAGATAACACTGCCCTCGTCATGGAGCAACAAGATTGACGCCAAGTCGGAGAACACAAGCGGACTGCTGAGTATATTCCTCATGGCATTCACACTGACGTTGGTGTCGTTCTCATGCACAGGTCCCATAATCGGATTCCTGCTTGTGGCAGTGAGCACTCAGGGCAGCATCCTCGCCCCCACCGTCGGTATGCTCGGATTTGCCATTGCCCTCGCCATCCCGTTCACTCTGTTTGCCATGTTCCCCAGTCTGCTGAAGTCAGCTCCCAAGTCGGGAGGATGGATGAATGTGGTGAAGGTGGTGTTGGGATTCATCGAACTCGCCTTCGCACTGAAGTTCCTGTCGGTGGCCGACCTTGCCTATGGATGGCATATCCTCGACCGCGAGACATTCCTCGCCTTGTGGATTGTAATCTTCGGACTGCTTGGAGTATATCTCTTGGGATGGCTCAAGTTTCCGCACGACGACGAGGGCAACCGCACTAATGTGCCACAGTTCTTCCTCGCTATGATCTCACTCGCATTTGCCATCTATATGATTCCTGGTCTGTGGGGTGCTCCGCTGAAGGCTATCAGTGCATTCGCTCCGCCTATGAACACTCAGGACTTCAATCTATACAAGGCATCGGTGGAAGCTAAATACCATGATTATGAGGCTGGTATGGCGGCTGCCAAGGCTGAGGGCAAACCGGTGATGATCGACTTCACTGGATTCGGTTGCGTCAACTGCCGCAAGATGGAGGCTGCCGTATGGACCGACCCGAAGGTGGCTGACATGCTCAACGAGAAATATGTGCTCATATCTCTGTATGTGGATGACAAGACTCCATTGGCCGAACCTATCACCGTGACCGAAAACGGACAGCAGCGCACTCTGCGCACTGTGGGAGACAAGTGGAGCTATCTGCAGAGAGTGAAATTCGGGGCTAACACCCAGCCGTTCTATGTACTGATTGACAACGAGGGCAAACCGCTTGCTGGATCGCGCTCTTACGATGAGGACATCAATGCCTATATCGACTATCTGCAAACTGGTATCGACAACTTTAAAAAATAATATTGGACAGTAATAAATATATTGAACAATGCTGGACAAGGAAACAAGAGACAGGATTGTGGCACTGATACACAAGGAGGTGGTGCCTGCCATCGGATGCACCGAACCCATGGCTGTGGCATTGGCTACTGCCAAGGCTAAGGAGGCATTAGGCTCACTGCCTGAGAGTATCGACGTGCTACTGTCGGCAAACATCCTGAAGAACGCAATGGGTGTTGGCATCCCAGGCACTGGCATGATAGGACTGCCTATCGCCGTGGCACTCGGTGCGTGCATAGGACGCTCGGAATACCAACTGGAGGTGCTGCGCGACCTCACTCCCGACTCGCTCGCCGAGGGTAAGCTCTATATGCAGCAGCACGACATCAACATCAAACTGAAGGAAGGCATCACCGAGAAGCTCTACATAGAAATCACCTGTCATGCCTCCGACGGTCGCCAATCCAAGGCCATCATCTCCGGCAGCCACACCCGCTTCATCTACATCCAGAATGCCGCCGGCGAGATAGAATTAGATAATAGCCCCGCTTCCAATGAGGCAGACAGCCCCTCAAATGAGCCAAGCAGCCCCTTAAATGAGCCAAGCAGCCACCGTTCTCGCGAGTTTTGCTCGCGAGCCACCTCCTCCACCTCCGCCCCCTCCTCCCCCATCGAAGCCGCCGACATCCGCCTCAATCTGAAGATGGTGCATGAATTTGCCACCGAGGCCCCTCTCGACGAGATGATGTTCATCCTACAAACCAAGGACTACAACATGAAGGCTGCCCACGAGGCCATCAAGGGCAACTACGGACATAACCTCGGCAAGACCATCGACCGCCCTCTCGCCAAGGGCATCTTCGGCAACAGCATCTTCTCGCATATCATCGCCAAGACTGCCTCGGCATGCGACGCCCGTATGGGTGGAGCCATGATTCCCGTGATGAGCAACAGCGGCAGCGGCAACCAGGGTATATGCGCCACCAATCCTGTGGTGGTGTATGCCATAGAGAACGAGAATACCGAAGAAGAACTTGTGAGAGCATTGACGCTCAGCCATTTGACTGCCATATACATCAAGCAGAGCCTTGGCAAACTGTCGGCACTATGCGGATGTGTGGTGGCATCAATAGGCAGCAGTTGCGGTATCACCTACTTGATGGGAGGCGACTATCAGCGAGTGTGCCATTCGGTGAAGAACATGATAGCCAATCTCACGGGAATGATTTGCGACGGTGCAAAACCGAGTTGCGCTCTGAAGATTTCATCGGGCGTATCGACAGCCATCCTGTCGGCATTGCTCTCGATGGAGGGCAAGTGTGTGACAAGTGCCGAGGGCATCATCGACGACGACGTAGATAAGAGCATACACAACCTCACAAGCATAGGTGCCGACGCCATGAGAGCCACCGACGACATGGTGCTCAACATAATGACTCACAAGGGGTGCTGACATTCGATTAATAATATTCTGAACCAATGAACTGCATAGAGATAAGAAATCTGAGTATCGGATATGATGCTAATACGAAGAAAGCCAAGACTGTTGCCTCAAGGCTCAACGGAAGGCTCAACGAGGGCAAACTGACATGCCTGTTAGGTGCCAACGGTGTGGGAAAATCCACTCTGCTGAAGACTCTATCGGGATTTCTGCCGAAACTGCAAGGCGAGATTATTATCGACAACAAGGACATCGCGGATTATGGCGACAAGGAATTGGCACGACTCATTGGTGTGGTGCTTACGGCAAAGCCCGAGATACAGAACATGA
>JBJEAY010000617.1:0-7027 GCA_051869575.1 Prevotella sp.
TCGGTTACTTAGCATACGACGGAGAGGCACAGGAATGTTATATCCCGAACAAGGAAGTGAGAGACTTGATGACTTTTGTATGTGAAGTTGCTTTTGGTTACCGCCATCGACCAGATTAAGCGCAAGGAATATCCCGCAAAGTTGGCTGAATATACCGGCGAAATACTGCTCGTGGGGATAAACTACGACAAGGAGACGAAACAGCATGCTTGTAAGATTGAAAGGATGGAGTAAGAGCATTCTGTTAAAAAGTCGCAAATATGAGAAATTGGACAATAAAACACCGCCGGATTCCTCACGGAGTCCGGCGGTTTAGTTCCAAGTAGTTGTTCTTTGTAAATCTAATAAAACCTAATCTAAACAATATTTTTACCCCAAATTTTTAAATCGATGAAGTAAATCTTTTATTAATACGTTTGACAGAAGTAAATTACTTAATCAATTATTTATTCCTTTGGAGTAAACTTCAATGCGGCTCCGCCACTTGCCTGCAGTTGCAGGGTGATGGGTTTGCCGGACTTTATGGTTATCGTCTTTGATGATACCTTGGTGCGGGTGTTTAGGGTTGGGTCGTCGTTGTAGATGTCAACGGTGTATTTGCCCTTGGGCAGGAAGTCGGCAGTGTTGACGGTGACGGTGCGTGCCTCGGTGTTGGTCATTGCACCCACAAACCATGTCTTTCCGCTGCGGCGTGCCTGGATGATGTATTCACCGGGAATGCCGTCGAGGGCTATGCTTTGGTCGAACACAGTGGGGCAGGATTTCCAGAAGTTCAGTTCTTCCTCACCCTTGTCAACGTATGGGTTGTCATACCAGAAGAGGAACTGCAACGGACTGTAATACACGGCTGCCATGGCAAGCTGATGAGCCTTGGTGTTTTTCACGCGTCCGTTGAAATAGCAGAGCGTATAGTCGCCGGAACCGCAGAGGAAACGGTTGAAGGGCAGGATGACATTATGAGTGGCGTCGGGCATCTCCTCATTGCCGCGTATTCCCTCCTGAGTGAGCAGGTTGGGATAGGTGCGACTGAATCCCGTGGGACGGTATTCGTCGTGGATATCCACCATGATGCCATATTTGGCACACTTGCGCACAGCCTCGTGGAGCCAAAGCGTCCACTGCTGGTTGCCGATGTGTACAAAGCCGAACTTTATTCCCCTTATGCCCCACTGCTTGTAGAGCGGCAGCAACTCGTCGAGCTGTCGATAGAGCGCACGCTGGTTGACATACACCCATACGCCGATACCCTTCTCCTTGGCATACTTGCATACCTCGGGCATGGTGAAGTCGCGGGTCTCGATAACCTTGCGTGCATCCGATGCTACTTTCATCTCAGAGCCATACCATCCCGCATCCAGCTCCACATAGTCGAAACCGAAGTCCTTGCAATAGTCGATGCTCTTCATGATGGAAGCCTTGTCCAATCTGCCGGAACGGAACACCTTACCCGGACGGATGAACGACGTGTCGTCAATCTGACACTCGGGATTGAGGTTGAGCACAATCTCCTTGTTGTTGATGAGTTCCACGGGCTTGTTGGCTGCCATGATCACTCGCCATGGAGTGTTGAATGGCGATGTTACGTCGGCACTCTCGTAAAGTTTCACCTTCAGCACGTTGTCCTCTTCAAGTGAGAACTTGCCACGCACGAAGTCGGTCATTGCGGCTTCGAGCAATGCCACATAGGTGTTGTCGGGAAGGCGCATGAGCAGCGGGCGCTCACACTCGTTCCATTGTGCCTTGCTCAATGGTTGATAATGATAAGGTCCCTGCGCCCAAGCCTCATACCATGCCATGGTGCCTTCGGGCATGCGGAAGTTGGTCACCTCGTTCTTGATATGCAGGAAGAGTCCGTTGGATGTCTCAGGGAAGTGATAGCGGAAGGCGATGCCCTCGTTGTATGCTCTCACCTCGATGTCAACGGCATAGTAGTTGCGCTTGTCGTATGACTGCCCCTGACCTTTTGTATCCTTCCCCGAAGAGGGTAGGGCAGCAGACTCGCCCTTGGCGTAGTGGAGAGTCATTGACTTATAATTGTCGCGTATTGTGGAGTTCTCGCCGTAGAGGGGAGTCCAAGTGGTGTCGCGCTCTGAACGACTGACATCCTTGAGTTTCATATTGTCGCACCAGTGGGCTACATTATCGTTGGGAATGCCGAGAGCCGACTCTATCAGGCTGTTGTCTATGTCGATGCCGAGTCGGCTTTCACCGATGATGGTGCGTCCCTCAAACTTGACGGTATATGTCATGCCGTCGATATTTATCTCGTATCTGCCGTCGGGCGACGTCAGTTTCTCTGCGTTTGCCACTGCCGAGAGTAAAAGGCAGAGGGCGGAAAAAACAAATTTCTTCATATCTTTCAATCTTCAATCTTCAATCTTTCAATCTTTCAATCTTTCAATATTTCGTTCCCGTTTCTCACTACGGCAAAAATGCCGTTCACAGTTATTCCCTTATATGTCATCTTGCATGCCTTGGGGGCTGAGAAGATGTAATCCACATCACCATTCTTAAGTTTGACGATGATGCCTGTAGTGCCCTTGGCTGGAGTGAAATACTCCACAGTGGCAATCTCCGATGGTTCGTCCTTGGAAGTTGGTTCGAACACAGCCACGAAGGGTTCGTCCCATGCCTCGCCCTGGCGACGGGCGATGAATGTTAGCACCGGTTGCTTCTCCACGTCGTAGGGCATGAACTTGCCGAGACGCTCGTATTCCAAGTTGACAGGCGAGAGAGCCTTGAACACCGTTTGGTTCTTCGCGCCCTTAAACCACATCGTCATCTCCGGACCGTTGGTGATTGAGAATGTGGAGCGCACATTGTCGGTGGTTTTCTCTGACTCCTTATTATATATATAAGAGTATGCATAGAGATAGCCACCTGCAAAGGCGAGTTCGTCGGTGGGCTGAAGGTTGAGGCTACTGCCATCGGAACGAGTGAGCGACATGGTCTGGCCGAGGTTGTGGTAGAAGTAGTCGTGGAAAGCCTCCCCAGACTCCCCGAGGGGGGATGTTTTGCTGCGGAAGATGTCTATGTAGTAGCCGCCTTTCGGGCTGGTTTTTACGATGGCATTGGTGCGCATCTGGTCGGCTTGGGTTTCGGGTTCATTGAAACTCACTTGCGAGAATGTGTTGCCGTCCTTGCTGCCGCTTGCCTCCACCTTGAAGCCGTGGCTGGACATCATCACTGGATAGGATGAGATGCCGTTGACGCAAACCGTGTTGTGGGCAGGGAACTGGGAGTAATATTCCTTGTAATCCTGTCCGCTGTATAGCCCCTTGCCTATGCCCGCGTCAGGTCCAAGTACAAAGCCCTTGCCATACAGCTCCATCGAGATGCCGTTGGCGTGCTGGTGGTTTCCAAGACTGCCGTTGAGCGATATGGCGAGGTCGTGACGTGCGTCCATACCGCTGCGCTGCATCAGCCACGAGACATTGGGCGCAGAGAAAACAGACGACACATAATCGCCGATTTCATCGACCGAAGCGTCACTTTTTATCGCATTCTTGAATTTCAGGAATCTCTCCTCAAGAGCCTTGTCGCCATGCCTGCGGGCATAGTCGATGATGTTGTCGGCGGCACGTGGGTTGATATAGTTGGGATGGGTGTCGCCAAATCCGCATATCATCCTGTTGGGCATAAGATATTGTGCCGTAGCCTCGATGGCTTTGCTGATTACGGGTATCGACTTGAAGAAGTCAATGCCATAGTCGCGGTCCATCTGATTGGCAAACTCAGCCATGTCTGCCACCACGTTCACGCTGTAGCCCGGCGACTCATACCAGATGCCGGTCTCGGGGTCAAAGCCGAAGTCAGCCAATTTCTTTATGCTCCACTGCCTCACCGTGTTTTTGTTTACTATATGGTCAATATAGTATTCCTTGCCTTTATGGTCGGCATATTGGGAGTCGGATTGCAATATGTTGGCAATCTTGACAACAAAAATCGCCTGAAAGAGATTCCAATTGTTGTGGGGCACACCATTATCTATTATATTATCCGCCCATTTCTTCATTGCGGCATCATAAAGCGGTCGCTCCTTGTCAATATAGGAAGAGAGTAGGGGGTACATCTCCGACAACTCGGAGATGGCATCCTCGTGAATTACCTCAAACGAGGTCATTCCCACGATGGTCTGTCCATGACTGTTGTCCATGTCCTTGGGCACATTGCGATAGTAGATACCCTTGACGTAAGTGTCGAACACGCCGAAGGCCATCTCAGCATATCGCTTGTCGCCTGTGGCAGCATACAGTTTGGCGGCATCTCGGGCGAGGGATATTATTTGCTGGTTGAGGCTTGACACCTGTCGTCCCGTCTTTGATGGGTGCACCTTCTCCATCACTCCCGTGGCGCGCGAGATATAGTGTACGTTGCCTTCCTCGTCATCGTCGTAGGGGATGAGATCCTCCAGTTTCGGACGGTCGTAGGAGGTGACATGACTGCGTGTGCCGTCAAACTTCACTGTAGGGCATACGGCGCGCTCACCTCCTGGATGATTGAATGTCTCATCCTTGAAATACACGTCGGTGGCGTTCGTCTTCCAGTACATCTGCAGTCGCGACAGCAACCAGTCGGGCTGCTGCTCCACATATTTCAGGTAGGGGTCAACCTTCTTCTTCAACCGGTCAACCTCGTTGTTGTCTGCCATTGCGGTGGATACAGACACAAGACAAACTAAAGATAATAATAAAGTTCTTAGTCGCATTTTCTTTTTCTTTTATTATAATACGTATGAACCGGGCATTTTACTTGCAATACCCCGCTTTTTTATGGATTTCCAACTCCGCCCAAATCAGACGAACTTCGTAAAGCTTATTTATAAACTATTGATAATCAATGATTCTGCTAATGTGATGTACATCTGAAATAGAGCGGAAAAAAGTGGACGGAATTTTCATACGACTTGACATAAATCAATGTAACTTTGCACCCGTAATCATCAACAAATTATCTGAAACAATGGAAAAAGAAACCCCAAACAAAACCGCTCTAATTACTAGGGCTTACACCGAAATGAAGAATGACGTGTTGTCATACTTCACCTTATATACACACGACGCGTGTGTGGCAGAGGATATGGTGCAAGACCTTTTCATACGTCTGCTTGACTATACTGACATTATTATCGACGAGACTGTACGTAGCTTTATCTTTACCATCGCCAAACGTATGGTGATCGACGATGCACGTCGTCAGATGTTCATTCGGAGAGCCACTGCCGAATATAAGATGAAGGCAGAGGAGAACAAGTTCTGGCGCGACAGCTATTCGCTCGACTGCCGACTCATTGAAGAGATGGAGCAGGCGAAGCTCGCCACTATGCCTCCAAAGATGGCTGAGGTGTATCGTATGGCACGTTTCGATGAACTCACTGCCGACGAGATGACCGAGCGTCTGCATATCAGCAAGCGCACAGTGGAATATCATCTCTATGTGTCGCGCAAGGAGATGCGCAAGTCTCTGCGTGAGGCCATAGGATTTTAAGTATGCCGGCATCGTCATTCGTATAATATATAGAAACCTTTAAGAGAAAGTATAAGAAATGCAACAGGAAAGAAATATTTTTCCGATTGTCAATGACGGCTTCACTGTTAAGGAGGCTATCGACGAGGCTAAGCGGTGTCTTCATTGTAAGGTGCCGCTTTGTCGTAAGGGTTGTCCGATAGGCAACAACATACCCGAGTTCATCAAGCAGCTGTCCAAGGGTAATATGGGAGCGGCGATGAGTGTCATCAACGAGACGAGCAACCTGCCTGCCATCTGCGGACGTGTGTGTCCTCATGAGAAGCAATGCCAAGGCAATTGTGTGCTTGGCAAGAAGGGGCAACCCATACAGATTGGTAAGTTGGAGAGCTTCATTGCTGACTTCGACACGGGTATGAACCTCATACGCGAGGACTTGCCCCAGAAGAGCAGGGGCAGGGTGGCAGTCATCGGATCGGGTCCTGCCGGACTAACCGTGGCAGGCGACCTTGCCCGTCAAGGTTTTGGCGTGACTATCTTCGAGGGCCAGGACGAGCTTGGCGGTGTGTTGATGTACGGCATACCTGAATATCGCCTTCCCAAGGCCATCGTGAGGGCTGAGGTGAAGAAGATCGAGGCATTGGGAGTGACGTTTAAGTCGCATTGTATGGTGGGGCGCAATAATGTCACCATCGACAGTATCTTCGCCGATGGCTATGATGCCATATTTATCGGCACGGGAACTGCCTTGCCTCAGGAGATCACTACTCCTGGCCATAACCTTGGCGGCATCGGTCAGTCCATATATCTGTTGCATCAGTTTTCGGCATATAGCGAGGGAGCGTTGAGCCGCAGGCATGTGCCAGTGAACGAGGGCGACCGTGTGGGAATCATCGGTTGCGGTAATGTGGCTATGGATGCCGCCCGCACAGCCGTGCGCCTCGGGGCAAAGGTGAAGGTGATGTATCGTCGAACCCAAGCAGAGATGCCTGCCATCGAGAGCGAATATAATGCTGCCGTGGCGGAGGGAGTGGAGTTTATGTGGAAGACCCAGGTGACCGAGTTCCTTGACAATGGCAAGGGTTATCTGCGAGGCGCAATACTGCAAACGCCCGATAGCGAACAAGAGGTGGAGTTCGACCGTGTGTTCCTTGCCATCGGTTCGCGACCTGCCGACCGCATTGTATCCACCACCGACGGCATAGACACCGACGAGAAGGGATATGTCATCACTTCCGACTATCCCATGGGCATGACCACCCGCCGCGGAGTGTTTGCCGGTGGCGATGTGGTGCATCGTCCGCAGACAGTAGTGCTTGCAATGAAAGCAGCCAAGGAGGTGGCTCAGGGCATAGCGCAATATGTGGATGCAGTGAGGCTTCTAAATCATATAGAAAACAAATAAGAATATAATTAAAGGGGTTCGGAATTCCGAACCCCTTCTTAATTACTTAATTACCATACGTTTGTTAATGATATATACACCCCTTCCATTGATATTTTTCATTCTATAACCCTTTATAGAGTGAATTGTCTTGTTTGACTGATTGCTATCTATGTT
>JBJEAY010000618.1:0-6986 GCA_051869575.1 Prevotella sp.
ATGAGCAATATTGACTTATTTTTCGAACATTTTAATAATAAAATGGTGACGATTTCGTTTATATAATTAAATTAAATATGCATATTCTATGATTAGATATATTATTCTCTTACTGTTTTTCGGCCTACCCCTATGCGGATTGCAGGCACAGGAATTCACCCTCAGCGGTAGGATTGTCGATACCAACGACTCGCCCATCGAACTGGCATCTGTGTCATGTCTGTCGCAAGGCAAGGCCACTATGACCGACCTCAAGGGCCGTTTCTCCCTCACTCTTCATTCAGCCGACAGTGTTGCCATCAAGTTCTCTATGATAGGCTACAAGTCGAAGACTCGCATTCTCCGCCGCCCAAGGGGCAAACAGACCTTAAAGGTTGTACTATCACCGATGGATGCCCTCAGCGAGGTTGTGGTCACCGAGAAACGCCGCCAAACCACCGCCACCGAACAGCTCGACGTGAAGGATATCAAGGACAATCCGTCGGTATCGGGCAATGCTGTTGAGGAGCTTATCCAACAGCAGGCCGGAGTAAGCACCCACAACGAACTATCCTCACAGTACAACGTGCGTGGTGGTAGTTTCGACGAGAACTCTGTATATATAAATAATGTGGAGATATATCGCCCTCTTCTCATCCGCAGTGGTCAGCAGGAGGGATTGAGCATCATCAACCCCGACATGGTGGAGTCGGTGGGATTCTCCTCTGGAGGCTTCGAGGCCAAATATGGCGACAAGATGTCGTCGGCTCTCGACATCACCTACCGCCGCCCCACCCGTTCCGAAGCGTCCGCCTCCGTGTCGCTGCTTGGCGGCACTGCCTTTGCAGCCGTGGGCAACAAGCGTCTGTCGATGAGTCATGCCGTGAGATACAAGACCAACCGCTATCTTCTCGGCTCGCTTGAGACCAAGGGCGAATACCGTCCCAACTATCTCGACTATCAGACCTTCATCAGCTATCGTCCCGACTCACTATGGACGATTGACTTCCTCGGCAATATCTCCGAAAACCATTATAACTTCCGCCCCACCGACCGCGAGACATCATTTGGCACGATGGAAGACGTCAAGTCGTTTAAGGTGTATTTCGACGGACAGGAGAAGGATGTCTTCCGCACCTTCTTCGGTAGCCTGTCCATCAGCCGTGTGTTCGGAGCAAGACATCAGACCAAGGTGTCGCTTCTCGGTTCGGCATTCTACAGCAAGGAGCAGGAACGCTATGACATCCAAGGCCAATACTGGCTTGACGACACCCAAACCAGCGAGAACCTCGGTGTGGGAACATATATGGAGCACGCCCGCAACTACCTCACTTCCAAGGTGGCGAGTGTCAAACTATTGGCAAGCCACAAGACCCGCAAGCACAATATTGAGGGAGCATTGACGATGAAGTTTGAGGATATCAGCGAGAAGGCCTCCGAATATGAGATGCGCGACTCCAGCGGCTATTCCATCCCTCACAACCCCGACCGCCTCGACCTCATATACACCTTGCGCTCCACCAATCACATCAACACCACTCGCATTGAAGGCTATCTGCAGGACACCTATCGTTTTGCCTCACGAGGTGAGCGTCAGTCGTTCTTCACCTTCAACTATGGATTGCGCTTCAGCCACTGGTCGTTCAATGGCGAGACAACAGTGTCGCCACGTGCCTCCATCGCCATGGTACCTGCTTTCAACAACGACATCACGTTCCGTTTCTCCACTGGTCTATATTATCAGGCACCGTTCTTCAAGGAGATACGCGACACCGTCACCACCGACGGTATGACACGTGCCGTGCTCAACAACAAGATAAAGAGTCAACAGTCGATCCATTTCGTCGGAGCCTTCGACTATCGCTTCAAGATGAAGAACCGCCCGTATAAGTTCTCTGCCGAGGCATATTACAAACTCATGCACAACCTCATCCCATATAATGTCAACAATGTCAAGATAACATACTACGGCGGCAACCAGTGCGACGGTTTTGCAGCCGGTCTCGACCTCAAACTCTATGGCGAATTTGTTCCCGGCACCGATTCGTGGGTGACGTTCTCGCTGATGAGCACCCAACAAAAGATGAACGGCAGATGGGTGCCCATGCCTACCGACCAGCGCTATGCCGTCAACGTTCATTTCACCGACTATTTCCCTGGTACAGAGAAATGGAAGATGACCCTTCGCCTTGCCATAGCCGACGGTTTGCCATTCGGTGCCCCGCATAGCGGACTTGAGCATCAGGACTTCCGTGCTCCAGCCTACAAGCGTGCTGACATTGGTATGAGCTATCGCCTCTACGAGCGAGGCAACCGCAAGTCTGCCGTCAAAAACGCATGGCTCGGCATCGACTGCCTCAATCTCTTCGGCATCAACAATGTCAACTCCTACTACTGGGTTACCGACGTCACCGACCAGCAATATGCCGTGCCCAACTATCTCACCGGCCGCCAGATAAACGTCAAATTATCAGTAGCGTTATAACACACAAAAAAAAGAAGGAGCCTTTCTCATCTGAAAGACTCCTTCTTCTTTTTTCTTATTCAATCAACTCGTTAACTTGTCAACTCGTCAACTAAAAATTTACTTTACCTTCTCAACGATAGCCTTGAAAGCCTCGGGATTGTTAACTGCGAGGTCAGCAAGAACCTTACGGTTGATCTCGATACCAGCCTTGTTGAGAGCACCCATAAGCACTGAGTAGCTCATGCCCTCAAGACGTGCGGCTGCATTGATACGCTGAATCCACAATGCGCGGAAGTTGCGCTTCTTTGTACGACGGTCGCGATATGCGTATGTGAGACCCTTCTCCCAGGTGTTCTTGGCAACGGTCCAAACATTCTTGCGGGCACCAAAGTATCCGCGAGTAAGCTTCAAAATTCTCTTTCTCTTTGCTCTTGAAGCAACGTGATTAACTGATCTTGGCATAGTTTTCTTACTTTTAAATGTTAGACAATAGGGATTAACGGAGGCACAACAGGTCGCGTACCTGCTTCATGTTACTTCTGTCCACGATAGTGTCGTGTACCAGATTACGCTTTTGCTTCTTTGTCTTCTTTGTCAGAATGTGACTGTGGTAAGCGTGTGCTCTCTTAATCTTACCAGTACCGGTGAAGCGGAATCTCTTCTTCGCTCCGGAATTTGTCTTTACTTTTGGCATTTTTTTTAAATTTTAAATTAATTGTTATTTATTCTATAGTGGCAACGCATATACCGGGCGTTACGCACTTTTCTTCTCGTTTCACTCGAAGAGATTAAAAAATTAAGAATTAAAGAATTAAATTTCTTTTCTTACTCTGATATATTTAATTTCTTCTTGGCGTCGGCACTTATCTTCGCATTTGCGAACAGTCCGCCGTTGGCAGGAATCTCCACATTCGGCTCCTCTGCGGCAGCCTGAGCCTTGCGGGCTTCCTTCTGCTCCGATGCCTTCTTCTCGCGATCCAAGGCCTGCTGGCTCTTCTTTGCCACACCGGCTTTCTTGGGAGCGAGATACAAGAACATCTTCTTGCCTTCGAGCGACGGCATGTGCTCCACCTTACCATATTCCTCAAGGTCGTTGGCAAAACGCAGCAACAACACCTCGCCCTGCTCCTTAAACAGGATTGAGCGACCGCGGAAGAACACGTATGCCCTCACCTTGTTGCCGTCCTCAAGGAACTCCTTGGCGTGCTTGAGCTTAAACTGATAGTCGTGCTCGTCGGTCTGGGGTCCAAACCTGATTTCCTTCACCTCCACCTTCACTTGCTTAGCCTTCATCTCTTTGGCTCGCTTCTTCTGCTGATAGAGGAATTTCGAATAGTCAATGAGACGACATACAGGGGGATTGGCATTGGGGGAAATCTCCACCAAGTCAACACCCTGGTCACGAGCCATATCCAGTGCCTGTCGGGTTGGAATTACTGTTGATCCGTTATCTCCTACGATACGGACCTCACGCGATCGTATCTGTTCGTTGATACGATACTGGTTCTTTATATTGTCATTCTTCATTCAACTATTTTTCAAAAATCGGGTGCAAAGGTATAAAAAAATTAGGAATTAGGAGCGAGAAATTAGGAATTATTTTTCTCTCCATCTTATTATTTAACCTTTTTTAAGTGTTTTGGACTATCATTTCGAGGAATTCATCCTCATTTATGATTCTAACACCAAGTTTTTCAGCCTTTTGCAGTTTGGCTGGTCCCATGTTTTCGCCTGCCAACACCATACTTGTCTTTGCGCTTATCGACCCCGTGTTCTTGCCTCCGTTCTGCTCGATCATGGCCTTATACTCGTCGCGGCTATGTTTTTGGAACACCCCACTGATTACGATAGTCTTTCCTGCCAGTATGTCGGTTGTCGAAGCCAACTGTTCCTCGGTGAGGCTCATTTGCAGCCCGTATCCACGCAACCTCTCTACAATCTCCACATTCTCTGGAGTATGGAAGTATGTGATAACGCTCTTTGCCATCACCTCTCCTATACCGTCAATCTGCGTCAGTTGGTCGAGTGTGGCATTCATGAGTGCATCGATATTCTTGAAATGGCGTGCGAGGATCTTGGCTGATGTCTCGCCCACGAGTCGTATGCCGAGTGCGAACACCACACGCTCAAATGGCACCTGGCACGATGCCTTTATGCCCTCCACTATCTTGCGTGCCGACTTCTCGCGACTTCCATCACCATTGATGTCCTGCACGGAGATATCATACAAGTCGGCCACGTTCTTTATCAGTCGGCGGCGGTAGTATTCATCCACCGTCTCCGGTCCGAGACTGTCGATGTTCATTGCCTTGCGCGATATGAAATGCTCTATCCTACCCTTTATCTGGGGCGGACAAGTGGCGTCGTTGGGACAGTAATGCACTGCCTCGCCTTCATATCTCACGAGCGGTGTGCCACATTCGGGACATGTCTTCACAAATTCCACGGGCAGTGCGCCCTCCTCTCTGCTCTCCACATCCACACCCACAATCTTCGGGATTATTTCTCCTCCCTTTTCCACATAAACATAGTCTCCCAAATGCAGGTCGAAACTGCGGATGAAGTCCTCATTATTGAGAGTGGCACGCTTCACTATCGTACCCGCAAGTTGCACCGGCTCCATGTTTGCCACCGGGGTCACTGCTCCCGTTCGCCCCACCTGGAATGTCACGCCAAGCAGTCGGGTGCGCTCACGCTCAGCCTTAAACTTATATGCTATTGCCCATCTCGGACTCTTGGCTGTATATCCCAACTGCCTCTGCTGGGCGAGCGAGTTCACCTTCAGCACTATTCCGTCTGTTGCCACAGGCAGGTTCTTTCTCTCTGTGTCCCACTTGTCGATGAAGGCGTATATCTCTTCGAGCGAGTGCGCTTTTATCATGCCCTCACTAATCTTGAATCCCCACAGCCTTGCATGTTCCAGATTGTCGTAGTGACTGTCTGATGGCAGTTCGGCTCCTAATATATAATATAGGTACGCGTCAAGGCGTCGCGAAGCCACGAGAGCCGACGACTGACTCTTCAGTGTGCCGCTTGCGGCATTACGTGGATTGGCAAACAGCGGTTCCTCTGCCTTCTCTCGCTCGGCATTCAGATTCTCAAACACCTTCCACGGCATCAGTATCTCGCCCCTGATCTCAAAGTCCTGGGGATAGTCGTCACCGGTGAGCACAAGGGGTATGCAGCGTATGGTGCGCACGTTGGCAGTCACGTCGTCGCCGTGCACTCCGTCACCTCTCGTCACTCCTCTCACCAGGCGTCCGTTCTCGTAGGTCAAACTGATTGACAGTCCGTCATACTTCATCTCGCAGCACACCTCAAAGTCTGCCCCGTGCAGTCCCTTGCTGACGCTCTCATACCACTCCGCCACCTCCTGGCGGTTGTATGTGTTGGCCAACGACAGCATCGGATAGCGATGGGCCACCTGCTGAAACTCGCCTCCCAGGTCACTGCCCACTCTCTGCGTGGGCGAGTTGTCGTCGTGCATCTCGGGATGGCGTGCCTCCAGTTCCTGCAGTTCGCGCATCAGTGCGTCAAACTCCTGGTCGGTTATCACCGGGGCGTTCTCTACGTAATATCTGTAGTTGTGGGCATGCAGTTCTTCCCTCAACTGATTGATTCTTTCTTCTTCCTTCATATCTTAATTTGTTTTTTTATTATTCGGGCATTGTCAATGTATATTTCTTCTTCTTTTTCTTTGCGGGATGAGGTATCGACGGCGACACGACATCATGCACAGGCATCACCTGTGATGACGATGATGACGAAGACATCGACGCTACCGACGGCGGCAATGGTTCTGCCGAGCGTTTCACCCCACAATATTCCTGCCACCTCTTGCGTATGCGATACACGTAATCCACCGTCTCGCTGCCTCGCATATATCCGTATTTCACTATCGGATCGCGATAATATCGCGGTTCCATCAACCTTAGCACATATCTCGACACCTCCGCCCACGACTTACTGTTTCTTCCGTCGCGCGCGGCAAGCGCCATGGCATCCCGTATGTGGTTGTATCCGCCATTATAACATGCCAAGGCAAAGTTCTGCTTCTCGTATCTCGACGGCACGTCGCCAAATTTCGCCTCCAACTGTGCGAGATACTTTGCCGCAGCTGCAATGTTGCTCTCGGGGTCGTGTATTTTCTCTCTTGGCAGTCCGAGCAGGTCGGCAGTGGCAGGCATTATCTGCATCAGTCCCAATGCCCCTGCCCACGACCTTGCCTTTGGGTCGAATGTCGATTCCTGATAGCATTGTGCCGCCATCAGTTTCCAGTCCCAGCGTATAGGGCGTGCGTATGTCATGAAGAAGTGGTCGTAGTGTGATATCTGTCCCGTCGCCCTGTTGAGCATCGGTGCATACACATGCCTCACCACACTCCTTGCACTGAGCATGAAGCTCTCTTCCTTCTTCACCTCAGCTGTCAGTTTCGGACTATACCATCCCTTCAGTTCGTCAATCAGCTGCTCGTTGTCCTTCATCCCCAGCCAATATCCTGTTGAGTCGCTACCCGCACCGCATGATTCCAACATCTGTA
>JBJEAY010000619.1:0-6975 GCA_051869575.1 Prevotella sp.
TGATTGTAATAGTAAACAATTTTCAGCTTGGAACAAGCAGAAGACGCCACAAAAGTCGGCTTTAGCCATAGAAGCTATCGCCGACTTGCTGGATCCCACCAAGGATGATGATAAGAAGAGATTGCCATCATGGGATTAATCCCCATCATCGGGGCTCAACTCTTACTCCAGGTTGAAATGTTCTGTGAGTCGCATAAGCAAAACTTTAATTTTTTAATTCTTTAATCTCGCGCTCTGCGCGACTACAGCCAATGACTGATGGGCGTGCCTGTGGTCATGCCCGCTTCGGTGATGACGAGCATGACGGGCTCCTTGCGCAGTTCGGCTTTCTCGATGCGGTCGAAGAGGCGGTCATATACATCGCCACCCTTCTTCAGTGCGCCAGGGATAAGATCCTCGCCGATACAGATGGCATGGTGCTTGCGCGAGGAGAGATACGACCCTCCTGCATGGAATTTTCTCATTCCAGGGCGATTGATGATGACTATCTGACGTCGGCGAGCGAGTCCGGACGAGAGGCGCACCTCGTATGTGCCTGCGAGCAGCATAGAGGTGGTGTCCTCCACGGTGAGTGTGGTGCGCTTGCCGTTGATACTCAGTGTGCCTATGGTGTATTGTAACATGCAAATTTAAATGCATCAATTTTTCGTAAAGTAGATTCATCACCTACATTTCTTGATATACATCAATATATTCTTCTCGTTTTACACCTCCTTTTTCTTTTCAAAGATTGTTCTTCGATTTTCCATTCTATAACTATTTCCATCAAGTTTGATGACTTCGCAGTGGTAAAGAAGTCTGTCCAGCAATGCCGTGGTCAACACCTCGTCATTCATATCCTTAGCCCACTCTGTGGGAGATTTGTTTGTGGTGATGATGACTGATGTCTTCTCGTGAAGTGTGTTGATAAGGTTGAAGAACGCGGTAGCTTCCTCTCTGGATACAGGCAACAACATGATGTCGTCTATGGCAAGCAAGTCTGCATTGAGTATTCTACGATAGGTTGTCATTGCAGACGGGGAGAGTTCCTTCATCTTCAGGCATGTGATGATATTCTCCATGGTCATAAGATATGCCTTGTGCCCATTCCTGACGGCTTCATATACCAATCCTGCAGCAATGAAGGTCTTTCCTGTGCCTGACGGTCCCATGAGGATGATGTTGTAAGTCTGCTCTATCCAGGACAGGCTGCGCAGCTCTTTCATCTGTGACTTGGTTATTCCACAGGAGTAGTTGAAGTCAAATTGCTCCAGGTCGTGTCTTGCCGGGAGGCAGGCTGCGGAGAGCCGTCTCTCAAAGTCTCTTTTCTCACGCCCTTCAAGTTCCATGGTGAGTATTCCTTTGAGGAACTCAGAGTAGGATGGTTTATCCTGCTGGGCTTCCATCAATACGCGTCCCACGCTCTTCGATAGATTGTACAGACGCAAGGCCTTCGAGGCCGCCGATAAAGTTTCTATATTGTTCATCAGTAAAACGCCTTATATTGTTCGACACTTCTCTTCGCAGGCTGTTCCATGGCCGCATCAGGGAGCCTGCATTCTCCCACTTGGGCTTGTTTGTCATTACGGGTGTTTTGACTCTTGTACAGGGACGTTGCCACCTCCACTACGGTGTTGGCGTTGAACGCATTGCAAGTCAGGCATTTGGCTATGGCCTTGGCCAGGATGTCGCCGGGGAAGCTTTTCAGGTGGCGCAACAGGAGGTCCAGGTTGTCCTTGTAGTACCTGGGCTTGCTGTCGTGAAGCTTGCGAAGCCACTCCTTGGTGACACCGCCGTCTTGCGTATGGGCGATGAGCTTGCCCTCCTTTTCTTCCGAAGGGACGGTGGGCTGGCGGCGATGTGTCTGGTTCAATATAAGCTTGCCTTTGGAGATGCAGAGCTTGTGGTTGGCAATAAGCTTTCCAGTCTCCGCACTGTATATGAGCAGCGAGCCGTCAACTTCCTCCAGCCAGACCGTTGTATTCTCACCTGTATAGGTGCCTGTCGGAACCGAATAATAGTTTTGTGAGTGATAGACGGTGTTGTCCTTGCGCACATGTATCTGGCGCTGGTGGGACTCTGGCTCATGGGGAGTGCCATGGTATGGAATGAGATGCCTGCGCTCTTCCTCGAACACCTCCGAGGGAACCAGCCTGGTCGTGTTGTGGACAAGACCGTTGCCTGTTCGCTCCAGCCAGGAAAGGCCTTCCTCCTGCAGAGTCGCAATGTTGACGAAGGTACGGTCCTTTAGAAAATTGTATTTCACGTACTTCACGACATTCTCCACCTTGCCCTTTGTCTCGGGATCTTCCTTGCGGCAGAACAAGGGGGTGAAGTGTTCTGTGGCGACGAACGTCGCAAAATCCTTCGTCAGTATGGGAGTGCCAAGGTTTTCCTTGTGAATCAACACCTTGTCCTGGTCGTATATGATGGTGCGGGGCTTGCCGCCAAAGAATTGGAAGGCCAGCTCATGAGCATATATCGTCTTGGATGTGTTGAAGGGAGACTGGCTGAAGTATATGTACTTTTGACGGGAACGGCACATGACCATCGCAAAGAAGTACACCTTCACGTTCTTGCCAGAGGAGTCCTTCATCCAGCGCTCGCCAAAATCCACCTGGGCGTACTCGCCATATGCTGTCTCCTCCTGCATCTCATAAGAGCGATGGTGCTCGGATTGCTTGGGGATGTCATACTTCTGGCGAATGTGCTGTATATAGTTGAACACTGTCTTGGAGCTGACACAAGGAAAGTCAGGGTAATGGTCGCGAAGCCAGTCGTAAACCTGAGCCGAGGACAGGTCCGGATGAGCCTGCAAACTCTGACGGACAAAACTTTCATAAGAGTCAAGCTTGTGACTGTAATGACGTTTGTAACTGTTCGAATGCAGGAATTCTTCCTCTGACATGCACAAATAACGGCGAACACGGCCTCGATCAATGTCTAATTTGCGAGAAATTTGACTTTTGTTTAGGCCTTTTGAAAATAAATTCGTAATTTTGTACCACATTATGAGTTTCTCATTTATGAGAGGGGCTTTTTTTATAGCGTTCATATCGATGTTGTTTAGCAGCTACAAAGATATGAACGCTTTTTTAAAACACCTCTAATTTTTTACTTTTTTTATTTATTCAAGGGTGATGAAAGTACATTTCTTTGTACTGGTGCATCAACTTTACCATTTTTTGGTGCTGCAAAGTTACATATTACATGTATAGGCGGGTGCTGTGATTGCGATTGATTTTGATTTCCATAATTCTTGTTTTTTTAATGAGTGATTATTGATGTGTGTGACGTGATGCATACCACTGGGCATAGTCCTTGCAGCCAGGGGGCAGACTGTGGCGGAGGATGCTGGAGTGGAGGTCGTTGGCGAGGGCTACCAGATCGATGTAGAGCTTCTCGCCGGGGACATCGGCATCGGGATACATGTGGAGATTGAGCGGACCGTGGCTCGCCACAAAGTCCTTGAGCAGTTGGCGGTCGGCCTTGCCGAGGAGTGTGGCCGATGGGATGGCTATTGCCTTGTGCCCACTGGAGAGCATTGCCCAACAGTCGCTTGCGCCCTCGGTGATGAAGAGGGGTTCGCCCTCGCCGAGCATCGCCAATACAGGCAAGTTATAGATGCCGCATTTTGCGCCTTGCGGAAAGCGAAACCGAGGCTGCTTGCGATTCTTGATGCTGTGGTCGAGATTGCGGTTCTGTATGCCCACCAGCCGTCCCGCGATGTCGTAGTAGGGTATCTGGAGCCAGTTGGTGCCGCCCTTGTCGCGCCAACTGGTGAGTCGGCACCAGCGCACTACGCGCGGGTCGAGCTTGCGCTCCTCGAATAGGAATCTGCGGGCAGATTCTGATAATTCGGGATGCTCGAAGAAGCGTATATACCTCTTGGCGTCGAAGGAGGAAGGCTTGCCGATACCTATTGACGGCTCTGTGGGCGACGTCGTGATAATCACGTTGTGCTCGTCGGCAAGCCATTGGCATGCCTCGCGGAAGTTCTTGCCAAGCTGCTGCATGGCGAGGGCGATGGTGTCGCCATGAGCTCCGCAGGCATAGCAGCGGTAGGTGTTGCGCGACGTGCTGAACGTGAGCGAGGGATGGCTGTCGGCATGAAACGGACAGAGAGCCTTGTGGCGGCTCACCGTGAGACCGAGCCTTGCGGCTACGGTCTCGATAGGGAGCTGACGGAGATTCTGAATATCATTTCTTTCCATATCAGTAGTTTTTTTCGTATATTTCTTCCGACGGATTGGGTTGATGTATCAGTCTTGCCTTGCGCCACTTGCTGAGGAAGGTGCGCCCGGGACTCAGTCCCTGCTTGGCGCAAATCTCGTTGAGCTGGTCGCGCGAGAATCGCTGAGGCATCTGGTCGTAGAGGCTTTGCCTGGGAGCGGTATCTTCCGGGTCGTTCTTATGCATCTGGTCGTACTCCTTGCCCCATTGGTTAAGGAGCCCGTCGAGGATGTACTGTGCCATAAACCGATAGAATCTGATTACCTTCCTCTGAGCCTCCTCCTTCTCGCCCCACAGATGATAGAGCAGTGTGGCCATTCGCCATGCCGACACCGAGGAACGCTTGTAGAAGCAGTTGTGGGCTCGCGAACCGGTCTTGATGACTATGTTGCGCTGTTCGGCACACCATCGGCGCACTGTGGGATTGATCCACTCCATGTCCACCATGTGCACTGGTTGCAGGGTGTCCTCGTCGGTGTAGGTCTCCTCCATCAGCATGTTCACGGTGTCGCTCACGGTCTTGCGCTCCTCGGCAGTCTGCTGGCGGAAGATGGGTGCATCCTCGCCAAGCACGTCCTCGTCGATGCGTGTCAGCACCTTGCGGGTGCAGTTGCCGCCCTCGATGGCACGCTTGTTGATATACTCAGCCAAGGCGTTGTCGGTGCCGCAGAAGAGCGAGCAGTAGATGATATCGACATCGGCATTGTAGCTGGCATCTGATAGCGTGTCGGAGCCGAATTCCGCGCCCAGGTCGTAGGCCAGGCGGTCCATCGTGTTCAGGTCGGCAAAGGCGCGCTTGTTGCTCTTGGTCATCGTGGCAAGCTCCTCGTTGAAGAAGAAGAACGCAAGCGGTTCGCCGTATTTGCGTATGAACATGTCGGCACGCTTCACGAGCTTGGCCCGGGTGATGGTCTGCAGATTGCGTGTGCAAGTGATGGGTTCCTCGGGCAACTGCTTGTTCTTTGAGGCAGTCTTCTTGAGGTCGGCATACGCCTGCTCGATGCGCTTCTGCTCCAGGTCCTTGAGCTTGAGCGGCCTCATCAGCTGCTTGACGATGGGACGTGTGAATGATTTTCCAGAGCCTGGTTCGCCAAGTACGAGCAACTGTATCAGCATCGCGTGAGGCTCCAAGGGGTCATACACATACATGGCTCGGAGCCTTGTGGCGAGTGCGCAATAGCAGTCGATGGCAGTGAGTGCTGCCGCCACCTTGAATTGCTCGGGTGCCGTGTTCCAGAACACCCTCACCGCGGGCGGAAAGTCCGCCGCCGTTACTGACGGCGGACTCTTGGGTTTTTGCTTTTCGTTGCTCATCAGTCAATCACGCTAAATGCTTTCAACAATTCGCCATATACCTCAAAGGCCAACACATTGCGGTTTTCCACGGCTGAGGCATTGATGGTCTTCATATGTATCTGATACTTGCCGTTCTGCATGTGCACCAGCGAGCAGTATTTGCCGTCGAAGAGTTTGGGATTACGTGGCGGCCGGCCCTTGCGCACCGACTCTTCGAAGCGACAGTGGTCGATGCCGTCGCGCGTCATTACTCCGTTGTAGCACTTGCCCTCTGCGAGGAGGACGTCGTTTTGCATGACCGTCTTGAGGTCAACGCATAGAATAGTGTTCTTTTTCATACTTTTTGATTTTTTTTTGATGTGTATGTTTTGAAGCGTCCGCTGTAGGGTCTTACCTCGTGTAAGACCGCCACATTCACCTGCGTCGCAACAGAAGTGAGAGCACAGTGGTGAGTATCTCGCCTACAATCTTCACTCCCTTGGGCAGCGACTTCTTCTCTTTGCCTTCAGCACCCGACGATGGCTCATCAATGATAATCTCCTTGCCGAAGAGGATGTCACGGTCTATTATGTCGTAATGATTCTCGGCGAAGGCTCGCACAAAGTAGGCCATTGGCATCCAGTAGGCTTCGATGCCGTGATTGCGCAACAGGTCCTTATATTTATATTGATACTTCGAGAGAGTGTCGTCGTCGAATGTCTCGGCATCGGTCTTGACGAGGAAGTAGTAACGGTTGTCGATGGGCGAGTCGAAGGCAAGGGCGATGTTGAGGTCGTTGGCATGCTTGAGGATGTTCTCGCGTCCTTTGGCTTTGTCGTCGCATCGATAGAGGATGAAGCCGTTCCATCGGTAGCGGTCGGCATTGTCTTCCTTGTGTGCCGACTGCTCATCCACGAGAGCCTCCTGCAGATAGAAGACTGGCTGATTGTACATCAGACGGCACATCTCATCATCGCTGAGAGCCTCCACTCCATTGAGATAGTTCTCAAAACGCACCACACGCTTGCAGCATAGCGACTGGTTGAAGTTGAACTCCGAACACATATAACTGGCGGTTGTTGTCATGGGCTTCACGAGGAAACTCTTGCCAGTGCGGGCTGTTGACAGGGCTGCATTTGCCGACTTTTCAATCTTGTCTTTCATTGTTTTTCTTTTTTTTATTGTGAAACATACTGTTATCTTCGCCGCACGCTTCCGACCTCAGTCTTGGCGCCTTGTGCCTGATGCCTTTGTGCGAGGCGGCTTCTATAAATAGTCTGCAAAAAACTTCGGCATCAGTGGCGTTTTGTGCCGAAAAAGCACATGCACAGCCTCTGGGTGCGTGGGCGTCTCGCCCGCGGTAAGCCGCAAAATATTTATTTGAAAAAAAATCCCGATGCCGAAATTCATGCCGAAGTATATGCCGAAAGAGTGAAGCGGAAGCGTAACTCGTAACCCGTAACTGACATTGAAATTCACTTTTTCAAT
>JBJEAY010000620.1:0-6974 GCA_051869575.1 Prevotella sp.
TACACTCTCATCTCATATCTTCCGAGCCAGTAAAGCCTATTGGCCTTAGTGGCTGATATAATATCACTTTTTACCATCTTTAATTCTTTAATTCTTTAATTCTTTAAATCTTAAAATCACAGATTTTAAGATATCACCCATGTGTCCTTGAATCCTCCACCCTGAGAGGAGTTGACCACAAAGGAGTCGGGATTGCGCGAGAAGCGTGTGAGTCCGCTCTTCCATACCTTAGTCTCATTGCCTGTCACTACGAATGCACGCAGGTCGGCCTTGCGCCATACGAGTTCGCCGTCCTCAAGTATCTCAAGATCCTTGAAATCCACCACCTCCTGTGCAATCCAACGACGAGGATAGCGCTCAATCAAGCCCTTGAGTTCCTGCAACTTGTCGGGAGCAAGTTCCGAACCGAACACCACTCCATATCCACCAGCCTCACTCACATCCTTGATGACGAGTTTGTCGATGTTTGCCATCACGTAGTCGTAATCCTCCTTGAAATATGGCAGATAGGTGGGAGCATTCTGCAGTATCGACTCCTCGCCGAGATAATACTTCACCATCTTGGGCACGAAGTAATAAATACCCTTGTCATCGGCCACACCATTTCCGATACCATTAATAAGAGCTACATTGCCAGCCTTGTAGGCCTGCATCACGTTGGGGATGCCGAGAAGCGACGAGGGTTCGAACATCATGGGGTCCATATACTCGTCGCTCACGCGACGATAGATACATCCCACACGGGTCTTCTCCTTATACATTCCGGCATAATACACCTTGTTGTCCTCGACGAACATATCCCCAGGATAAGCCAATGTGGCACCGGTCTTCTCGGCGAAATAAGAATGTTCGAAGAAGGCGGAGTTGTATCTTCCCGGAGTGAGGATGACGGCAATGCCGCGGTCTTGGTTCATGTCGTCCATCATCTGGCGAAGCATGTCGGCATAATCTCGGTTTTCAGCCACTGCATTCATCGAGAATGTCTGTGGCGACACCTTTCGGGTAATCATTCTCGCAATCATCGGATAACTGGCTCCCGAGGGTATGCGCAAGTTATCCTCGAGCACATACCACTGTCCGTTCTTGCCCTCCACAAGGTCGATACCAGCAATGTGGGCATACACCTTGCCGGCAGGACTAATGCCCTCGCACTGTGGCATGTAGCCCTTCGACGAATACACGAATTCCTCGGGCACCACCCCGTCCTTGATGATTTTCTTCTCGTGATAAATGTCCCAGAGGAACATGTTGAGGGCACGCACTCGCTGTTCCAATCCACGCTCCAGATAATCCCAATCCTTCTTGGGGATTATCCTCGGCACAGAATCAAAGGGGAAAAGCTGCTCATTGAAGATGCCCTTCTTGTAAACACCGAAGCGGACGCCAAATCTTTCCATCCACTTGTTGACGGTGTCCCTACTGTCTGTCAATTCCTTAATGTTTATTCCCATAATATAATGTGTTTTGTTGTTACCCGAATCAAAAAATGACATTCTGAAACGATTTCGGCTGCAAAGTTATACATTTTGTATGTAATAACCAAATATTTTCCGGAGAAAAGTAATTAAAATCCTTATTCTACTTACTTTTTAACACTTTGTTTATACATATTGCAACATTATGACATAAAATACTACCCAAATCATAGTTGGGTAAAACATAAAAAATAATAAATTTCATGGCAATTTGATACAACTATGGGATATTATGCCTACCTTTACACCCGATTACTCACCATAGGCATAAATCAATTATTAACTCAAATAAAAATAGAAAGAAATGAAAAGAAGATTTTTAACCGTGGCAACAGTCCTGATGTGCGCCACAATGCTTACAACATCGTGTGTCGGTTCGTTCTCGTTGTTCAACAAGCTCGCAAGCTGGAACAAGGAAGCTACCGGCTCAAAGTTCCTCAACGAGATTATCTTCCTCGTCATCTCGCCTGCCTATGCAGTATGCTCGGTGGCAGACGTATTGGTATTGAACACTATCGAGTTCTGGAGCGGTTCTAATCCCGTTGCAAGCAATGTGGGCAAGACAATGAACGTGCAGGGACAGGACGGCAGATACTATGCCGTGAAGACCTTGAAGAACGGATATGAGATCAAGGCTCCCGACGGCAAGGTGACCTGCTTCGTGTATGACAAGAAGAACGACTCGTGGTCGCAGATGCAGGATGGAAAGTTGGTGGAAATATTCCGCTTCAACGACAACGGCACAATCCAGGTGAATCTTGGCGACAAGAAGATGGACGTGACCATTGACGAGATGGGCCTCAACGAGGTTGCCACCGCCACCGGACACGGGTTCTTCTATGCTGCCCGATAGAGGCGACAATATCACATGAAGACCTTGCAACCTATATAAACTGCACGAGGCTGTGTTGGGCCATAGAAGTAGCCCGAGTCGCGATAAGTGCCACGGTCGAGGTCTTTCTGGAAGGCATCTAGTATATTCTGCACCCCGGCATTTAGTTGAAGCTTAATGCGTCCACTGAGTCCGAAGGTGTATGCCACCTTTGCCGAAAGGTCGAGGAAATCCGGGGTATGCACCATCTCATCCTTGGCGATGTATGTGTATTCATAATCGCCGGGGACGACATCCACTGGTGCGAAGTGGGGAACGTGCATTCTGCCTGTATATACTCCTGAAAGCGATATGTCGAGAGCCTTCAGCGGCTGCACATTCATAGTGAAGTAGCCATATACATTTGGCGTGCGAGGCATATCGCGCACTCCATCTACACTCAGGTCCTCACTCCATGTGGTCAGTTGCTTATAACGGCTGCGCTGCAGGGTGAGGCCTGCTTGTAGATAGAAGTTGGTGCCGTGGGCAGCCTTGGCGTCGAAGTTCACGCCATACACCCTTGCCCCACTGCCGTTGCGACGTTCCTGAATGCTGTTGCCCTGGGCGTCATAACCGATGTTCTGCAGATAGAACACATTCGAGAGTGTGGTATAGAAGGCCTCGGCAAGGAGGTTGACTTGGAAATGTCCGGCAGTAACCGACCAGTCGAGCGAACCGCTGAAACTGTTTGACCGCTCGGGCTTGAGTCCGTCGGCAAGTTGTATCAGCACTCCCTCGCCTCCCACGGCAGTCACGTGGAGATCTTCGTCGTATGCCTGTGGGGCTCGGAATCCCGTTGACCATGTCAGTCGTGCCTGAATATTGTCATTGGGTTTCCACATCATGTTCAATCGCGGACTGACAATGGGATTGTCGATGAGGTTATGACTGTCGAGACGCAATCCCGCCAACAGGGTGACTTGACTTATCTTCCACTCCGACTGCACGAAAGCGCTGGCTATCTTCACGTCTTGCCTCAGGTCGCGATTATAGCCTGTCATGATGTCGTGCAACGAGTTATATTGGTATTCGAGTCCTGCCGTCAGTGTGGCGGGCGCAAAGACGAGGGTGGGCAATTTTCCGCTATATGTTGCTCCTCCCACGTATGTCAAGTCCTTGGTCTTGCCATAGGCGTCGGGATTCTGTTGTGCTCCATAATAGCTGTTCCTATCCACATGCTGCACAGATGAATAGAACGAGAGTTTGTGGGCATATTCATTCCAAAACAAGTCGTAGTTCACTCCACCACTATTTATTATATGTCGTGTCATCTCGGTGATGTCGGTGAAGAGGGGTTCAAGGTCAAACTTGTTTCCTCCGCGACGAAACTCGTTGGTGGTGTGGTATTCTACACCTAATCGACTCATCTGCGTGGGGCGATAGTATCCTCGAAGACCGAAGGTATTTGCCGAAATCTTACCTATTTCCGAGAATCCGTCATCATCACGATCATAGGGTTGGCGGTTGCGGTATGACTGATAGAGTGCAAGTCCATACTTGTTGTCGTGCGACACTATCGAGGCGTTTGCCCCCATGTTGTTCTCCCATGTGTTGCCACCCATGAGCGAGAGTGTGTTGCTCACTTGGAATGAGTTTTGCTTGGGATCCTTGGTGATGATATTGATGGTGCCGCCAACGGCATTCGCCCCGAAAAGAGCCGAACCACCACCGCGTACCACCTCCACTCGCTCGATCATATTAACTGGTATCTGTTCGAGACCATATACCCCTGAGAGGGCGCTCACCACTGGACGGCTATTGATGAGTATCTGAGAATAAGGACCTTCGAGTCCGTTGATTCTCACTTGTGGGAAACCGCAGTTCTGACAGTTGTTCTCCACACGAAGGCCCGACTGATAATTGAGCGACTTGGCAAGGTCGGGCGAGTTGACCGTCTCAAACAGCCTTGCACCAATCACGCTCACCACCACCGGAGCGTCACATCTCTTCACCTCGTTCTTATTTGCCGACACCACCACTTCATCAAGTCCGACGGTCTTATATATGTCATGTTCGTGATTGTGTTCATGCTTTGCTACATTCTCTTCCAAGTCTGCCTGCATATAGGCAAAAACCGACGTGGGGCACAACATCATCATGCCCACTACATTCATAATAATCGCGTTAATTCTCATCTGTTTTTCTTACTCTCTTTTTTCCGGGTGCAAAGGTATGGCTTTTCTTCGAAAGGGGGAAATTTTAGGCATACCCAAAAGTAGGTATTTTGTCGTGAGAATGATAAAAAACGATAAATCTTACAGGTATTTTTCCTTATTTCGGGAAATTATTAGTAATTTTATCCCCCAAAAAAATGAAGTAAGACAATAAGACTATGGGAAGAAACAAGTTTTCACAGCATGAGATAGACATCATCGGCAAGTTGCTTCGCAGGAAAAATGCGGGCACGAGATTCCAGCAGAAGATGATAAGACACCAACTGAGGGTGAACTTCGAGTTCAACATTTCCGACTTCAACGTCCAGGGCAAGGCCTTCGGCGAGGAGGAGCTGCACGAAGCCATCAAGCGAGGTGCAATCCAAATCCTCGACGATGCCACCATTGCCGCCATGAAGGAGAAGCGCGCCCGCGACAAAGCCCGCGACGAGGCAGCTAAGGAGCAGGAGGCAATAGAGAACGGAGCCACCGACTGGAAGGAAGCTATGAAGCAATGGGAAGAATATCAAAACAACGGGGATCCAGACGGTGGTTTTTACTTATAGGAGATACAGAGCGGCAGGTGTTAACTTGTTAACGTTAAAATCTCTCAATCTCTTAAACTCTGTGGTTCAATATTACTTTCGAAAGTTGAGTATAATTTGCCAATATACCCAATATTTGGAACAGAAGGACTAAAAATGTGACGAAAGACTATGGATTCTCATTTTTTTATGACTTTGCATAAGATAAGCTGCATCTCAACAAAAAAAATAAAAGTTTTGCGACTTTTATTTTGTATTGTCTTCGATTTGCATTATCTTTGCAGCGGATTTGCAGGCTAACCTCTCCTGCTACAGACGTGAAACTATGGGTATATACATAAATAAAGGAAACAGTGACTTTCGTGACATCGTGGCTCACGAATATGTTGATAAGACTTCGCTGATACCACGCATCAACGCTATGCTCAATTCGGAGAGCAGATACAGTTGTGTCACCCGCTGCCGACGATTCGGCAAGTCGATGGCGGCAAAGATGTTGTGCGCATACTACGACAAGTCGTGCGACTCGCGCGAGCTGTTTCGCGGACTGGAAGCTGAACGGGACGAGACGTTCGGGACATATCTGAACAAGTACTATGTCATCAGCATCGACATGACCGACTTCACTACAAAATACAGGGGTGAGAGGGAGATTGTAAAACGTATTCAGAACAGAATTATCAAAGAGGTTCTCGATGTTTTCCCTCAAATTAACAAACAAGAGGATGATGACCTGATGGACATCCTCTACCGCATAAGCGAGAGCACGGGCGAACGTTTCTTTATGATTATCGACGAGTGGGATGCCATCCTGCGCGAGATGGGCTCTGACGAATACATCACGACATCATACGTTGACCTTCTCCGCCGCCTGTTCAAGGGTTCCGGTTCAAACAAGGTCTTTTCCGGAGCCTATCTCACCGGCATACTGCCCATCAAGAAATACAACACCGAGTCGGCTCTTAACAACTTCTGCGAATACTCAATGATTGACCCGGCTTTTCTCGCTTCATGCTATGGATTTACAGAAGACGAGGTGATGATGCTGGCAGAACGACACAACGCTTCTATGGATGAGCTGAAGATGTGGTATGACGGATATAACATCGGAACCGAGAAATCCATCTACAACCCCTATTCCGTGATGAAAGCCATTCAACGTGGTGTTTGCAAAAGCTATTGGTCAACCACGGGGGCATACGACTCTGTCAATACATACATCCAGATGAATTTCGACGGGCTGAAAGACGACATCATACGCATGTTGGCGGGAGAGCATGTGTATGTAGATACAACGGAATTCCGTAATGACATGAGGGTGGTAAGAAGCAAGAACGACGTCCTGACAGTCTTGATTCATCTCGGATATTTGGCATACGATGGAGACGCACAGGAATGTTATATACCAAACAAGGAAGTGGCTGACGAGATGAACAACGCCATAAGGGCTACCACATGGGAACCTCTGGTGAAGACTATCCAATATTCCAAAGCACTTCTTGAAGCAACAATTTCAGGCAACGAGCAAGCCGTGTCAAGAGGCATCGACCAGGCTCACGACGAGCAGACCAGCATTCTCTCCTACAACGACGAGAACTCATTGGCGTGTGTGCTCTCAGTGGCTTATATATGGGCGAAAAACGAGTATGTCATCCATCGCGAATATGCCACAGGCAAGGGCTATGCCGACCTTGTGATGATTCCCCGTCGCAACGTCAGCAAACCAGCATTGGTTATCGAACTCAAGTTCAACCATTCCGCCGACACTGCCATCGACCAGATTAAGCGCAAGCAATATCCCTCGAAGATAGCCGAATACACTGGTGACATACTCCTTGTGGGCATCAATTACGACAAGCAGACGAAGAAGCACACGTGCAAGATAGAATATTTGCAGCATTACCAATGCACCAACATAGCAGCATATTGA
>JBJEAY010000621.1:0-6956 GCA_051869575.1 Prevotella sp.
GCAATAAAAACGTGATTATCAATGCCTTTACAAATTTGGTTGAGTTGTGCAATGATTCACACGACATACTCCATTTAGAAAAGGAATATAAGATACTGCAGACTACAAGTAATGACACGACCTTGAAGTATGGCTATATGTTTGCCGACAAGACTTATCTCAGTTCCCTATATGCAGCAAAAGGGAAATACGCTAAAGCCATAAAGTATTGTGACAAGCTCATTGTCGAGACTCCCAAGGATATCGAGCATACGAGATACTTGCTCTTTGCATTGATGAAACGTTCGAGAGTATATGCCAAGATGGGCAAGTGGACGGATGCGATAGAACAAATGAAGCAGGTGGAGCTGATGAGCGAAAGGAATGACTTGCGCGACGGCAAAATATTGGCATACAGCTATTTGTGTGAATACTACGACAGTGTAGGAGACAAACAGCTTCATTCGGAGTACCACCTTAAACATCTGGCACTGAAAGACTCGATGACCAACTATCAACAGATGGCGAGCATCAGGGAAATGGCATTCCTGAACGAGATGAAAGCTGTGGAAGAGCAGATAGAGGAGATGGAGCGCAGTCGCAGATATTGGGTTGTTGCGGCTTTGGTGCTGAGCGTGATAGCAATTGTGGTAGGAGTGTTTCTTGCCATGCTCCGACAGAAGAATCAACGACTCCGACAGTCAAACGAGGCTCTCTACGAGCGCAATCTCGAGATGTTGCGCAAAGACGAGGAACAACGCAGGGAGAAAGCGGAGAAATACAAGGGAAGCAGTCTTGACGCTGAGACAAAGGAGAGCATGTTGGAGTTGCTGCGCAATGTGATGGAAAACTCTGACGAGGTGTTCACGTCTGATTTCACCATCGACCGTTTGGCTGAGTTATCCAATCTTAAGAGTAAGATTGTATCGCAAGTAATAAATGAATTATGTGGCACTAACTTCAATGCTTTCGTCAATGAATATAGGATAAAGGAGGCTTGCAAAAGGATGAACGACCGCGAGGCTACAGCCAATCTTACAATCGAGGCGATAGGCAACGGAGTGGGATTCAAATCGCGCAACTCGTTCATCTCAGCATTCAAGAAGTTTACCGGACTGACTCCTTCTGAATATCAGAATATAGCCAAGGAGCACCAAAAATAATCAAAATTCACTTATTTAGCCCTAAAACGTGCGCAAAATCGTGATTTTGGACATGTGAGGGGCTTTTTTCTTTGTTTCTTTTCTTATAATCTTTGTACTTTTGCAGCCAGAAGCGAAACAATTGTACACACAAATATCAACAAAGATTATGAGAAAATTGGTTATTCTTTCATTCGTATTTCTCGTTTGTTTGCCGCCATGCCCTGCTGCTGAGAATGTAGTGGGAGTAACGGATATTCAGCAACAAGCAGACGACTCCTACGACTTGACCGGAAAGGTGGTCGATGAGAACGGCGTGCCTCTTCCTGGCGTAAATGTAATAATTCAGGGATCTCGCCGAGGTGTCGCAACCAATATGGACGGCATATACAAGGTGAAAGTAAAAAAGAATGATGTGCTTCGATTTTCCTTTATCGGTTATAAGGACGAATTTGTTGCCGTGAAAGGAAAGAAGACACTTAACGTTGATTTGCGCCCCGACGTGAATCAGCTACAGGAAGTGCAGGTAGTGGCATTCGGTTCACAGAAGAAGGAAAGTGTCGTGTCGTCGATTACAAGTATAAAACCCGGCGATTTGCGCACTTCAAGTTCTGACCTTACAACGTCATTCGCAGGTAAGATTCCCGGTATGGTGGCATGGCAGACTGGCGGTTTGCCTGGAGCACTTACCGAGGAAGAGATGAACACCAAGTTCTACATCCGTGGTATCACCTCATTCCAGTCGGGCGCCAATACCGACCCGCTGATACTTATTGACGGTGTGGAGTCGTCGAAACTCGAACTCTCACGCCTTGTTGTGGAGGACATCGAGTCGTTCAACGTGATGAAGGACGCTTCGGCAACTGCCATGTACGGTGCTCGTGGTGCTAACGGTGTCATACTCGTCACCACCAAGAAGGGCGAGGAAGGAACTGTATATACTTCAGTAAGATATGAGGCGATATTCAGTAAGCCGACAAGTGAGATTGACGTTGTCAGTCCACAGGATTACATGAAATACTACAACCAAGCCATCATGGCCCGCAACGAGACTGCCACACCTAAGTATTCGCAGGAGCGTATCGCCCTTTCAGGCGACCCTCGTTTCCCGTCGTGGGCCTATCCTGCCAATGATTGGTATAAGATTCTATTCAAGGACATGAGTGTAAACCACCATCTTGGAGTGAACATCCGCGGTGGTTCGAAGATTATGCAATACTATGTGTCGCTCAACTACAACAAGGATATGGGTATGTTGAAGACCGACAAACTAAACCAATTTGACGTAAACATCAATAATAACACACTGTCTTTCCGTACTAACCTGACAGTTGACCTGAAACCAGGTATCAGACTGTTGCTGAACAGTGCAACCAACTGGGACAAGTATCACGGTCCGCTACAGAGCGTCAACCAGGCATACGCATTGGCATTCAATGCCTCGCCAGTGGATTTCGCGCCAACATATCCCGGCGACGAGAACTACAATTGGCCGCACATTCGATTCGGAGTGAGAAGCGGTGTGGACAATCCTACAAGTAATCCATACGCTGCTCTCCATCAAGGTTATTTGGAGCGTGACCGTTATTCCACATCAAACCGCGTGGAGTATATCCACAACCTGTCGAAGTTGGTGAAAGGTCTTGAACTTCGTGCCAATGTGTCGCTTGTGAAGACAGGATACTATGTAACCCCCTATAAGACCACCCCATTCGTCTATTCTCTCAACAGCTACGACCAGGAGACAGGCAAGCACATACTGAATGCCGAGAATCCCGACAAGGCCAGCCGCACCCTAAAGGTTGAGGAAAAATCGAGCCTGTCGCAGACGCAGCTTGCCTACGAACTCAGGGCATACCACACGGCAGCCTGGGGCGACCATCAGACAAGTTTGACTCTTGTGGGCAACGCCCAGCAGATAACCACCACCGAGGGCAGCGAAGTGCTTGAGAGCATGGAACGCCGTAATATGGGTTTGTCGATGCGCGGAACATACGGATTTAAGGACAGGTACTTTGTTGAGGCAAGTTTTGGATATAATGGTTCGGAACGCTTTGCCAAGAAGCATCGTATGGGATTCTTCCCCGCCTTTGGAGGTGCATACGTGATTTCAAAGGAGAAATTCTGGAAACCTCTTGAAAAGCTTGTTCCGTTCATGAAGCTGAGGGCTACCTGGGGAAAGGTGGGAAATGACGGAGTGATTGACCAGCCGCGCTTTGTCTATATCCCTACATTAGTGCAGAACGGTCGTCCTGACCCACGTCCGGGTTCGGAACTCACCACCAAGGGCTATACCGTGCAGTCATACGGCAACGACGACATCAAGTGGGAGATTGCCGAGCAGGTTAACTTCGGTCTTGAGACGAAACTGCTGAACGGACTTATTGACATACAAGTGGACGCATATCAGGAGATACGCCACAACATCCTGTCATACCGCAACGTGATACCATCAAACATGGGTATGGAATACTATCAGCTTGCCAATATTGGCAAGGCCCGTTCGAGAGGAATCGACTTCTCAGGAAAGATACAGAAGGCGTTCACTCCAGATTTCTGGGTCATTCTGAACACCACACTTACATACAACCAGTCGAAATATCTCGAACTGGAAGAGGCTACCGACAAGCCCGAATGGCAGAAAAAGGTGGGACACGACCTGTCGCAGCAGATAGGATATATCGCCGAAGGACTCTTTGCCGACCAGGCCGAGATTGACAACGCACCAAAGCAGAGCGGCGACGTGCAGCCGGGAGACATCAGATACAGAGACATCAACGGTGACGGAGTGATAACTATAGAGGATGCCGTACACATCGGATATCCAGAGACCCCACAGCTGATATACGGTTTCAACGGATTCATAAGCTACAAGGGAGTGGAGTTCAACTTTGCCTTCCAAGGCAGCGGCAACCGTTCGTTCTTCATCGACCCATACGAGATTTCGCCTTTCTATGGCGACAAGGCCATGCTGACTGCCATTGCCGAGAACCACTGGTCAACGGACAACATGAACCGTAATGCCTTCTGGCCACGACTATCAACCAACAACATCACATACCACAATGCCGAGGAGAACAGAATGGCAAACAGCTCTACAAGGGTGTATAGCACATTCTTCATGCGCGAATGTCGATTCCTGCGCTGTACAGCCCTCGAACTGGCATACAACATACCGCAGAGGTGGTTGAAGAAGCGTGGCGTGAAAAATATGAAATTCTATGTGAGAGCCACCAATCCATTCATCATTACCAACTTCAAGTTGTGGGACGTAGAGCTTGGAAGCAGTGGATTCAACTATCCCATACAGAAGAGCTACTCATTAGGCTTGAATTTTAGTTTCTAATCATAAAGTAACTGCAATATATGAAAAAACAATATATAACATTGTCATTGACTGCTTTGGCGCTGACAGGATGTGACAGTTTTCTGGACATTGTGCCCGAAGATGACATTACAACCATAGAAACTGTTTTCGAACAGCGCACACAGGTGGACGAATGGGAGGCTGACTGCTATTCATTCATCACAAGTCTTGCCACCCCGCAGAGCAATGTCGGACTGACAGCCTCCGACGAGCTCGTAGGCAACCAGTATATTCGCACCACCGTAAGATACCCGCTCAACCCGCTCTTTATCGGCGACGGACTACAATCGGTGCAGACTCCGTATTGTGACTTGTGGCGCGGCGACCGCTATTTCTGTGCCATCAGATACTGCAACACCTTCCTTGAGCACACACCAAACACATATAACATGACAGATGTGGAGAAGAAGCAATGGATGGCAGAAGTGAAGGTTCTGAAGGCTTTCCTGTATTTTGAACTCGTGAAACATTATGGACCGATTATCCTTTGCGAGAAGAACATCGACCCCAACTCGTCAATCGAGGACATGAAGCAGCCCCGCCGTCCTGTCACTGAGTGTTTCAATGCCATAGTGTCACTCATCGACGAGGCAATTACAGACGGTCTCTTGCCCAAAGCTCAGAAATCAGCAAGCCATGCTGCATATTTCTGTCGTGAATCGGCTCTCGCCCTAAAGGCAAAAGTGCTCGTATATGAGGCCTCCCCATTCTATAACGGCAACAAGGCATACACCAATTTCACTAACAAGAAAGGCGAGCAGCTCTTCCCTACTGAATATGACGCAGAGAAATGGCGCAAGGCCGCCGAGGCTTGCGACATGGCAGTGAGAGAGTGCGAGGCATCTGGATATAAACTCGTGAGCGGTTCTACTGAGAAGAGAACAACACTGCTCAACACGATGACCGACATTGAGAACAGTGTCCTCGCTCCAAACTTCGAAAGTTCGGAAGGACTGATATATGCAAAGTTCCTGAACACCTACATGTATTGGGAAAACAAGTTATACACATATATCCTGCCGAGATTCCAAAGTACTGATTTCGCCAACTACAATGCCAACTGCTACGGTTCGCTATCACCTACCATAAAGATGGTGGAAATGTACTATACAGACCGCGGACTGCCTATCAACGAAGACCCCAACTGGGATTATACGTCAAGATACAGGGGTATGAACCGTGAGTTGGATGTTTCGACATATCAGGGTGTTATACCCGAGAACACACAGGTGCTCAACCTCCATCTGCGCCGCGAACCGCGATTCTATGCCAACATTGCCGCTGACAGGACATACTGGCAGCGCGGACCGCAACAGGTGAACGCATGGGACACTGACTACAACCTTGTTGTAAATGCACGTCAGGGAGAGACTTTCGGTACTCAGGCTTCAAACATACAGCAGGACATACCTCAGAATCTCAGCGGATATTGGTTGAAGAAGCATCTCTATTCCGACATCTCGACACGCAACTATGCAAGTGACTTCGCCGCCAAGGGCAACGACCCGTGGATGCTGATGCGCCTTGCCGAGCTTTACCTGCTTCAGGCTGAGGCATGGAACGAAGTAGAGGGACCGAGTCAGAAGGTGTATGATGCCATCAACAAGGTGAGACGACGCGCAGGAATACCCACAGTCGAGGAGTCATGGACTCGTGCCTATCATCCCGAAAAGGTGAAGACCAAAGACGGTCTGCGCGAGATTATCCATCAGGAAATGAACATCGAGCTTGCCTTTGAGGGACATCGCTATTACAACCTGCGCAGATGGAACGCGGCAGAGGTGCTGGGCGAACCGATGTACGGATGGAATGTGGTGGCAAGCACTGCCGAAGGATTCTACAACAACTGGCAGGGACCGGTTGTGGTGTGGAACAAGAGAAAATTCAACTCGCCACGAGACTATCTCTTCCCGATAAAGTCAGAGGAAGTGATGGTGTCGGGAGTTAGACAGAACCCAGGATGGTAAGTAGTGCAGAGCACGAAATTAAAATATTAAAATATTAAGTATTAAAGTTTCTTATTCGAATGAAAAGACTTATATATATTCTTTTAGTTGCAGCAGCGATGACTACATCGTGCAGCAGCGATGATCCTGAAGTATTCGGGGTAAAGCCAACGGGAGGCGTGACATTCACGCCTACTCCTGGCGGTGCAGTGATGAACTACACATTGCCCAATGAGGGTGAGATAGCAAATATCCGTGTCAGATACAACGATGTCAACGGCAAGGAGGTTGTTGTCATGGGTAGTTATCTCAGTGACCACCTGACCCTGGTGGGATTCAACGAGGCACGTCAGAACGTGCCGGCATTTATCTCCTATGTCAACCGTCAGGGTGTATGCTCCGAAGAATATGCCACAACATTCAATACTGCCGACAGCGGACCTTATGCTTTCTTCAAGACAGCCGAGGTTACTCCGGCATGGAATGGATTTGAACTCCGCTATGAACTGCCAGAGGACGGTA
>JBJEAY010000622.1:0-6923 GCA_051869575.1 Prevotella sp.
TGCAGGATGAAATAGTCCTAAATACCTTTTTTACACTAACTTTGCATGAGATTTTTAAACATCAAAAGCAAAGTTATAATGAATAAAAGTAAATGCCCAGTGTGCGGCTCATATCATACTGTAAAGAATGGGGTACGCAATAACGTTCAGACGTATATCTGCAAGGATTGTGGCTATCAATTTCGTAATAGCAAACTTCCTTCTGATCTTGATTTGTGGAAACTATATCAAGAAAACAAACAGACTGTTGCAGAATTGGCAGCCTCACTCGGGACGAGTCCTTCCACCATAAAACGCAGACTTCGTAATGTTGTGATAAAGTGGTCTCAGCCTGCATTGTCCGGTTCTGGATTTGTGCATATTGATGCAACATACTGGGGACGTAACTGCGGTGTCCTTGTTGCCCAAGACAGTAAAACCAAACAGATTCTGTACTTGTCTTTCATCAAACATGAACGCCTATCAGATTATCAGGATGCAGTAACAAGTATAGAAGAAAGAGGGTATAAAATCAATGGCATTATTATAGATGGGCTTCAACACCTCTTCAGTCTATTCTCAGCATACAAGGTTCAGATGTGCCAGTTTCATATAAAACAGATTGTAAGACGTTATATAACCCAGAATCCCAGGCTCTTATCGGCAAGGGCACTCAACGTTATAATTAATAGTCTTACGACAAAATCCAAAGAGGACTTCATTAGAGAATATGCATGTATGGACAAAAAAAATACCGTTGGTCTGAGACCAGCGGTAATTTTTTACCTTAGTTCGGCTATTGCTAAGCAATTACTGAACTGAGTCAGTAGCAGCGCTATCAGCAGCAGCTGAATCAACAGCAGCAGTATCAACTACAGCTACAGAGTCTGAATCAACAGCAGCAGCCTGATTTGTCTTGTTACCGCAAGAAGCGAATGAGATAGCTACTACAGCTACGAACATAAATACCAATTTCTTCATTTTTCTAAGCTTTTTAAATCTGTAAAACAATCATTATGTTTATTAAAACGCTGCAAAGTTAGGCATTTTTTCGATAGGTTGTATCGTTTTTTATGATTTTTTTTAGGGTGAAAATGTAACTTTTTCACAAGTCATTATAAATCAGTCGTTTAGCGAATGTTAAAGTTTGTAACAAAAGTTTGTGCTTTTTTAAATCGTGATTTTTTGAGTGTTTTTCGGATAATTATTGCTACCTTTGCATCGTCAATAAGAAGAATGCCACTAAGGGGCTACACATATTTATATATATAAAGAATGATAGACACATCAGCATTTCAGGGCAAGAAGGCGGCATATTACACCTTAGGCTGCAAGCTCAACTTCTCGGAGACCTCCACATTCGGCAAGATGTTGCGCGAAATGGGGGTGGAGACCGCGAAGAAGGGCGAGAAGGCCGACTTGTGCCTGATAAATACCTGTTCGGTGACGGATGTTGCCGACCGCAAGTGCCGTCAGGCCATCAACCGCATGGTGAGAGCCAACGAGGGCGCGTTTGTCGTTGTCACCGGTTGCTATGCACAGTTGCAGCCCGAGCGCATCAGTGCCATCGAGGGCGTGGATCTCGTGTTGGGTGCCAACGAGAAGGCTAATCTCATACAGTTTCTCTCGGAGAAATGGAGCGTGGACGCCGAGGGACACCTGCACGAGCATTATTCGGTGAAGACAAAGGACATACGCACATTCGCGCCGAGCTGTTCGCGAGGTGGAAGGACGAGATATTTCCTGAAGGTGCAGGACGGTTGCGACTATTTCTGCACATACTGCACCATCCCCTTTGCGCGTGGGTTCAGCCGTAATCCCTCAATCGACTCACTTGTGGCGCAGGCCGAGGAGGCTGCCGCAGAGGGAGGAAAGGAGATTGTGCTGACGGGAGTGAACATCGGCGACTTCGGGAAGACCACAGGTGAGCGGTTTATCGACCTCGTGAGCCGACTCGACGAGGTGGAGGGCATCAGCAGATACCGCATCAGCAGTTTAGAGCCCGACCTGATAAGTGACGAGCTCATTGACTTCTGTGCCCAGAGCCGTGCGTTCATGCCGCATTTCCACATACCCCTGCAGAGCGGAAGCGATGAGGTGCTGCGACTGATGCACAGGCATTACGACCGCCAGCTCTTTGCCGACAAGATAGGGCGTATCAAGGCTGTTATGCCCGATGCCTTCATCGGTGTGGATGTGATGGTGGGCTGCCGTGGCGAGACGCCGGAGTGCTTCGAGGACACATACGAGTTTCTCAGTGGGCTCGACGTGACGCAGTTGCACGTCTTTCCCTATTCGGAGCGTCCGGGGACGGCTGCGCTGAAGATACCATACGTGGTGTCGGATGCCGACAAAAAGGATCGCAGTCATCGGCTGTTGCGCTTGTCGGACGATAAGACGCAGGCTTTCTATGCGGCGCATATCGGCAAGGAGATGGATGTGCTCTTCGAGAAGGCTCCGCGAGGCAAGGCGATGCATGGATTCACGCGGAACTACATACGCGTGGAGATGCCTGCGGCGATGGCGAAGCCGGAATATGACAACGAGATAATGAGCGTGAGGCTCGGGGAATTCAATGCCGACAAATCTGCGCTGGTGATAAATTAGGAATTAGGGATGAGGAATTAGGAATTAGGAATTAGGGATGAGGAATTAGGAATTAGGAATTAGGAATTAGGGATTAGGAATTAGGGATGAAGACTGCGATTGTAATATTGAATTGGAACGGAGAGAAGATGCTCCGCACATATCTGAAGACTGTGGAGCAATACAGGGGAGAGGCAGAGGTGATAGTGGCCGACAATGCCTCGACCGACGGGTCGGTGGAGTATCTGCGCCGACAGCATCCCGACGTGCGCCTGATCATCCTCGACAAGAACTACGGTTTTGCCGAGGGATATAACCAGGCATTGCGACAGGTGGAGGCAGAATACTACGTGCTGCTCAACTCAGACATCAGGGTGGATAGCGACTGGCTCTCGCCCATGATAGAATTCATGGACAAGCATCCCGAGGTGGCGGCATGCCAACCCAAGTTGCTCGCCGAGCACGACCACGGGAGCTTTGAATATGCCGGAGCCTGCGGAGGTATGCTCGACAGATACGGCTATCCCTTCTGCCGCGGACGAATATTCGACACGGTGGAGAAGGACAACGGACAATATGACACGCCGATGGAGATACTGTGGGCCACGGGAGCCGCACTGCTCATACGTGCAGCCGACTATTGGCAGCAGGGAGGACTCGACGCGCGATTCTTCGCCCACAACGAGGAGATCGACCTCTGTTGGCGATTGGCTATCGCAGGGCGCAAGATATACTGTCTGCCCGAGAGCAAGGTGTATCACGTGGGAGGAGGAACACTGCCAAAGGGAAATCCCATGAAGACATTCCTCAACTTCCGCAATAACCTGACAATGCTCTACAAGTGTCTGCCCGACAGGGACTTAGACAAGGTGATGCGCATGAGATGGATACTCGATTATGTGGCGGCACTGCAGATGTTGATATTACAACGGAATATCGGTGACTTCAAGGCTGTGCTGAGGGGACGAAGGGCTTTCAACAAATGGAAGGCCGACTTTGCCGCCGACCGCAAGCGCATACAGGAGTCAAGACGCACCGAGACAGAGACTGGCCGAATGGACATCTCGATATTGTGGCAATACTATGCAAGGGGAAAGAAGACGTGGGTCAGTTTGACAGAGAGTCGCTAAAAGACATCGCCATCAAGTCGGATTCGGTGGTGCCTGCGTGATTCTTCATATAGCGCGCCACCATCGATACATATTTGTTGGCAAACACCCTGCGGCCTGTCACCTTGTTCACTATCCATTGTATCTTGCCCATGTGGAGGTCGCACTGTTGCTGAGTGGCCTTGCCGTAGTTGGGCAGGGGATATTGGCTCAGGATATAGAAGAGGATGCAGTCGGGCACAATCATCTGACGTGTCATCATCGAGCGCTGCTGCTCGGGATAGAATTTCTTGTAGAGCGGATAGTCCTTGCCGAGATACTTGTCGAGACTGAATCCCACGCACTTGTCGCCCACAATCACGCTCTGGTCGAGCGAACCAATCTGGGCATACACGGTGGGTATCTCCATGCCAGGGAAGATTTTGTGAAGCTTGTCGAAGGCACGGGTGAAGTCCTTGTTGATGTCGTCCATGTTGGCATATTGCTGTTCGGCCTCGTTGATGATGGTCTGCAGTGTGGTGTCCTGATAGAAATTGAGGAACTTGGTGTTTATCTCGGGGTCGTTGACATTGCCTATCTTCAGCACGTCCTCAATCAAGGTGCGGGTCTGAGTGGGATAGTTGGTGCTCATCTGCTGAAGGGCGGAGAAGTCGCCAGTGGTGAGATAGAGGCTCTGAACACGGTCATAGCGTTCGACGGCGAATGTGTTGTCAGAATCCCCGTTGTTGGGTTTCAGACGCCATTCGCAACCGATGCAGAGCATCAGTATCAATGCCACTATGAGATAAAACTTGTTCAAAATGTGTCTCGTTTTTTATTGATGAGTGTTAAAATCAAGTGCAAAAATAATAATTTTCGTTGTAATAACCAAATTTTAACCTAAAAAAGATAAATAAATGCCTAAAAAACATCTATTTTCTTCATTTTTATTGCACAAATTGCAAAAATTGTGTAATTTTGTGGCGACAAAAAACAAACTTTATTTATGATGAAGAAAACACTATTATCACTTTTGTGCCTCGTGGCTGCCATGGCGGCAGAGGCACAGACCGCCGACATGAAGGTGTCGGTGAAGAATCCCACGTCAGTAAGTCGCAAAGCCGTTCCCGTCGAGTTGCAGTTGGAGTCGCCTGTTGGCTCTGCCCTCGTGAGGGATGCCCAAGGCGCAGAGATACCGTGCCAGCTCGACGACATCGACGGCGACGGAAGATACGAGTCGCTCTCGTTTATTGTCGGCGAGATAGGGGCAAAGAAGAGCAGCAACTTCACGGTGACGCTCAGCGAGGGCGGTCAGCCCCGAAAATACGAGGCGCAGGTGTATGCCGAGATGATGCTCACCAACAAGAAGATCAAGAGCACCAACAAGCAAGACCTGTATATCAGCAGTTTGACCGTAGATAACGGTACCAACCCCTACTGGATGTTGCATCACCACGGACCGGCGTTCGAGAACGACATGGTGGCATACCGCATATACTTCGACGAGCGACAGACGGTGGACATCTATGGCAAATACCGCAGGGCATTGGAGTTGCGCGACACGCAGTTCTATCCCGACTCAGAGCAGAAGGCTGCGGGATATGGCGACGACGTGCTGTGGGTGGGCAAGACCTTCGGCGTGGGAGCCATGCGCGGATGGCACAACGGAGCGATGCAGATGTTGCAGGACGTGGAGAACCGCACATTGGCAGTGGTGGCACGCGGACCGCTGCGCACTGTGGTGAAGGTGGTGGACAAGGGATGGAATCCGCGTTATCCCGAAGCATGCACTGCCGACGAGCGCATCGACATGACAACATATTATACACTCTATGCCGGAAGGCGCGACTGTCAGGTGGATGTGCTCTTCTCGCGCGATGCCTCGGCGATAGAACTGTCAACAGGACTCGTGAACGTGAAGGGTTCGACGGAGTATTCCGACGGTAAGGGACTCAGAGGATGCTGGGGCACCGACTGGCCTGTGTCGGAGAAGGACTCCGCAGGACATAAGCGCGAGACCGTGGGACTCGGCATCTGTCTGCCAGCGGCAAACGTGATCAGCGAAATGCCTGCCGACAAGAGCAACTATCCCTTTGTGGTGGGCAAGATAGCCAAGGCGATGAGATACCACATCACCTTCGCATCCGACAACGAGACATTCGCCGAGGGAATACATTCGGCAAAGGCATTCTTCGACTATCTTGCGGCATGGAAACGCGAGGTGGAGCAGCCCTGCGTGATAGAGTGCTCGCGAAGGTAGTTGTCGAGAAGGTTGGTGAACTCATGGTTCTTGAGTCCCCACGACGGGGCAATCACCATACCCTTGGGTGACTGCGACACGAATCGTTCGAGGATGATGTCGGGGCGCAGTCGCGAGATATACTCCGCCACGAGTTGGATATAGTCTTCCACCTTATTATATATATAAGGCTGTGCGCCCTCGCCCTGATACATCTCGGCGAGGCGCGTTCCTTTCACCACCTGCATCTGATGTAGCTTTAGGATGTTGATGGGCAATGAGGAGATGATGTCGGCCTGTCGGAGGCTTTCCTCGGGCGATTCGCCAGGGAGTCCGATGATGACATGCGCTCCGGTGAGTATTTCCCTCTCGGCAGTGCGCCTCACGGCATCGACGGAACATTCGAAGGTGTGTCCTCTGTTGATAATTTTCAGTGTGTCGTTGTTTGCCGACTCAATACCGTATTCCACAATCATGAATGTCTGTCGGTTGAGGTAGGCGAGATAGTCGAGGGTGGCATCGGGCACGCAGTCGGGGCGTGTGCCAATGACTATTCCCACTACGTCATCCACGGCGAGGGCTTCCTCGTAGAGTCGTTTCAGATGATCCACGTCGGCGTAGGTGTTGCTATATGCCTGGAAGTAGGCAAGGTATTTCATGTCGGGATATTTCCGTGAGAAGAATTCCTTGCCAGCGATTATTTGTTGGCTGATGCTTTTCTCACGCTCACAGTAGGCTGGGTTGAATGTTCTGTTGTCGCAGAACACGCAACCGCCTCGGCTCACTCGTCCGTCTCTGTTGGGACAGGTGAAGCCGGCATCCACTGAAATCTTCTGCACGCGATAAGGGAATCTCTCCCTTATCCATGACCCATAGTCGTTATATCTCTTCTTCATTTTTCATTTTAAAAACCTCCAAGCGTCACATGTCACATGGAAATCTTGCATTTCAATCATCCACTGACTCTCTTTTTTTTGTCCACAGATTATCACAGATTATCACAGATTTTTGAAATATCAAAGATATTTTGA
>JBJEAY010000623.1:0-6908 GCA_051869575.1 Prevotella sp.
GATCTATGGATAGAAAAGTGTTATTTAGCTTAGATGATTGAAGAACAAGGTGCAGCCTCATGACTAAGGGGGCTGCACCTTGTTATGTTATATATTTCTCAACCAAATATCAAAGAAACGATCGTAAATAATGTACCTACCATTGTATTTATACACGAACTTTCTGCCTGTCGCAGAAGTATTCGGCACCTTTGTATCCATAGATGACGAAAGGATTATTCAGTCGTTCCATGTTTTATGTTACATATTTTATGGAATGCAAAGTTACGGCATTTATTTGGGAATACCAAGAGATTAACATTATTTATTATCAAAAACTATACCATGTAGCATCTTTGCGTCCAATAATCTTGTTTTGGTGTATAAATACCATATACAATAATCTTGTTTTGGTGTATTTGAAATAAAAATCGTAAGATTGTGATAGTAAAAAAAGGTGCAGCCTCATAACGAATGGGCGGCACCTTTACCATTATATTTCTTAGTCAAATAGCTAATTAATTTTGCGCGAAATGGTTATTTTGGGTTAATTCGCGCAAAATAGCGTTTAGATTATGGCAAACAAGTTCAAAACTGTCTGAACAAGTCATCCATATTTACTACTGATTGTATCTTTGAGCTTTGACTATTGTTGGCTATACCGTAGGGGGATATCATTGTGAGATGTAGGGCTTTTGTAGCTGAGGTGGCTTCTGCAAAGTACTCGCGTCGTTGTTCCATCTTGGCGAGGTATGACTTAGTGACAGAGAAAGGCTTGTCACTGAATTTCATCTCACAAAGGTTAATGATTCGGTCACGACGATCAATAACCAAGTCTATCTGAGCCTTATCGTTCTGCCACGAACAAATATCGGTGGATATTGTGTCAATTCCAAGTTTTTTCTTAATTTGGGGCAAATGAAGAAGGCACACCTGCTCAAAGGCATATCCACTCCATGCCTTGCGACTGCCACTGTCAATCATATTGCTCCATTTGTGCGTGTCCTGCGAATTATCGTTCATCACATATTTGATATAGAAAAGACTATATAAGTCTATCAACTGGTACATCACCTCGCGTTGCTTCTTACCGTAAGCACTGTATTTTCTGATAAAGTCACATTGACAAAGATTATCAAGAATCTCTGTTAGATTTCCGTTGTCAACAAGTTTCAGCGACTTTATGATTTCACCTCTTGTCATGCCCTTTAGTTTATCACCCAAAAGTTCGACAATTCGCCTGTAAGTGATGGAGTCATTAAACAGAGACCTGAAAAGAAACGGGAACTCTTTCTGCAACGGTGCGTCTTCGCTAAAGAACAGTTCGTCAATATTCTGAGTGACACTGAACATGGGGTTGAACATATTCAGATAGAATGGTGTTCCTCCCACACACATGTATGCCTCCACCGTCTGTAGCCTGTCAGGACGGAAACCTATACTAACCAAGTATTCCTCGGTCTCAGCAAGTGTGAATGGTCGCAACTTTATCTGTCGGGTCACGCGGTTGTGCAGTCCGCCCTTGTCTCCCAACAACTTGCTTGTCATCCATGTTGTGGCCGAACCGCATACAATGAATTTGATATTGTTCCGGCTGCTTGCCCATTCATTCCAAAAGAGTTCCAATGCCCTAAGAAATTTGCTTCGCGGTGTATCCATCCATGGTAATTCGTCGAAAAACAACAATATACGCTGTTTGTCTTTCAACTTGCCAAGATAGTGCTGGAGTTGGGCAAAGGCGTCAAACCAGTTATCCACTAAGGGATAATATGAGTTGGAATAATTGTTTAGTTGACGGTTAAAATTGGCGAGTTGCTCCTTTTTGCTTTTGTCAAATATGCCGGTGACATAGAAGTCAAACGACTCCTCATAAAGCTTTTTCACAAGGAATGTCTTGCCTATACGCCTACGTCCATAGAGAGCGATAAACTCTGGTCTGGCTGTAGCCATATAGCTGTCAAGCAATGCCATTTCTCTTTTTCTTCCTATAATGTCTTCGCGTGCCATAAATAAGATATTTGAATTAATTCGATGCAAATATAGCAAAAAAAGCACTTACCGCCAAGTATTTTATTATTTTAGTCGGCGGTAAGTGGATTTTTTATGTTTTTTTTGTATTTGCAAGGCTTATTTCTTGCACAAGTAATCAGTATTAGGATATACAATAAAAAGCAAAGGTGAAGGTTACACAGAGAAATATGTAGGCAAAAAGCAAAAAAGTACTTGGAAAATTTGGAAGGAAGCGGTAAAATTACTATCTTTGCACCCAATAATCTTGTTTTGGTGTATAAAAGCCATATATGATAATCTTGTTTTGGTGTATTTGAAATATAAATCGTAAGATTGTGATAGAAAAAAGGTGCAACCCTCATGACGAAGGGGCTGCACCTTGTTTAATATCATAATGAACTTCAATAAAATGAAATTCAACAGAATATATATTAATTAATAACCATCGTTCTGCTGGAGATCCATGTTATAGTCGATTTCGGCTTGGGGGATAGGCTGGAGAACACGATAATCGTCATACTTGATTTCCTGAGTAGTACGGCTTGTCACGCTCTGCTTATTTCTCCAATAAGCATAGGTAATCTGGTTCTCGCAGAACATCTCAATTTCCCATGCATGTAGAATGTCGTCGAGTGAAACCTCGCTTACTGCCACATAATCCGTTATACGCTTCTCATTGATTGCGTTGATATAGTCAGCTGCTTTTGCGCTTGTCGCATTTATATCGATGGAGGCGCTTGCAGTTGCCGCATTGTCAAGGCGCCATTGTGCCTCGGCAGCTATGAGATACATCTCGGATAGACGCACAATCTTCGGGTTGTTAAGATAGATGTTACCGTCGCGTCCTGGATATTTGTTGGGATAATATCCCGCGCTCTTCTCGGCAGTCTGATCCTTGATAAGTCCTGAACGTACATCATTGGGATTAGAAGCGAGATACTTATATAGATAACCATCTGTATTGAAACCACATTCCGCATACCCCGATGCATCAGTGTAATATCCAAGACCATAGCGCTGTGCATTATACTTGTCGCTGACAGTCAATTCAAATATGCTCTCGTCTTGACCATCCTTACCCCATGATGATACGTAGTTGTCTATTCCAAGCAGACGGAACCCACTATTTTCAATAACATCCTTTGCATCATCAAGAGCCTTTTGATACTCTCCGTTATAAAGGTAAGCACGTGCACGTAACGCCTGGGCGGTTGCCTTATTAATATAACCTACCCCATTATCACTGTCGAGCAGAGGTATGGCCTCAGTAAACTGCGCAATGATGAAGTCGTATGTTGACTTCAGGTCGGTGCGCAGTCCCTTGTAGTCAATAGGGAACACCTTGTCTGAAATTACAAGACCAAGTTCCTTTGACGGGTCAGTTACAGTTGAAGGAATCTTGCAGAAAATGCGTGCAAGGTCAAAGTGCATAAGTCCACGCCAAGCAAGCAACTGTCCCTTATAGTTGTTTATATCAGCCTCATCTCCTTCAACATTACCGTTCTCAATGCTTTCGAGAGCATTGTTTACATTTGCGAGAGCCATGTAGAAGGTATTATATGAGTTATCTGATGGATAGTCGGTGCCAGTGTTCACAAAAGCACTTATATTGTCAGTCTGACCGTTACTCTTGATGATTGTGAAATCGTTACATCTCAAGTCGCCATACAGACCGAATTCCGAAGCATATCCCATACGTCCATTCTCAATAAGAATGTAACATATACCATTAATCGCATTTTCCAAATCCGAAACGGTAGTGATTGCACTGCCGCTGGGAAGTGATGTCGATGGTTCCTTATCAAGGAAATCGCTACATGATGTTAAAGCGAGGCTTGCCGCCAAAGCAAGTGATATATATGTTTTTTTCATGTTATGTCGTATTTTTTAATTAGAATGTCAAATTAAGACCGAATGTATATTGACGAAGTGCCGGAGTGTCGGTCTGACGATATCCATTAATGTCAACATCTGGATCAATATCATCCGCTGCATTATAAATAAGGAAAGGATTGGTGGCACGGAAATATACGCGCAAGTTATTTATATACCTCTTGAAGTAAGGTATATTCCATCCTACTGTAATGTCACGAACGCGGATATTGTCGGTAGAGATAATCTCGCGTGAGGAGAACTTGTCCGAACGATAGGGGTTTCCGTATATTGGACGTGGGTACTCGCATACATCGCCTGGCTTCTGCCAGTAGTTACCTGCAACGGCTTTCTGGACATTAAAGCTACCTACACGCACACCGTCACAATACTTAAGGAAGTAACCTGGGTAGTCGAACAGGTCAGCTCCAAACTGGTATGAAATCATAAACGAAAGATCAAAATCCTTGTATCTAAACGAGTTGGTGATACCACCAGTCCAGTCAGGCACACCCTTACCCACGATAGTCTTGCCAGCCTTACTGTAGTATTCAGTAACGCCCTTTTCGTGGTCTTCCGGATCAATCCAGAATTCCATCAATCCTGTTTCTGAATTTACACCCTTAGCCTGAGGCAAGTAGAAGGTATGCATTGATTCGCCCTCACGAAGGAGGTACATGTTGCCGTCGCCATACTGAACATCATCTCCATTAGGCAGCTTGTTAACCTTTATTGACTGCTTTGTGATGTTAAAGTCTGTTGTCCAGGTGAAATCCTTTGTCACAATATTACGCGAACTTACCGAGAACTCAAGTCCCTGGTTCTTCAACTCGCCAATATTGTTCCAATAACTGCTAAAACCAGTTACGTATGACACAGGCATGAGGAAGAGGAGGTCTTTTGTGAGTTTATTGTAGTAGTCAACAGTTAATGTCACACGATTATAAAGTGTCCAGTCAAGTCCAACGTTGAAATTGTACGACTTTTCCCAACCGAGTTTGTCATTGCTGATATTACTCCAATAGATACCAGGGGCAGCACCATAACCTCCTGTTGTGGAATATGTTCCCATATATCCATAATAACTTGTAGGCAGGTTACCATTAGTACCATATGATGCGCGCAGCTTCAGGTCGCTGAAGAGATTGTTGCCCTCAAGGAACTTTTCTCCGCTGATTCGCCATGCTCCTGAAACGGAGAAGAAGTTTGACCAGCGGTTGTCTGAAGAAAGACGAGAAGAACCGTCGCGGCGGAAACTTGCAGAAACATAATATTTGTTAGCGTAGTTGTAGTTTACACTACCCAACCACGACATCATGTTAGCATCAGAAGTACTGCTGCCACTGTCAACAGACTGGCCGTTTGACAGTTCTGGCAATTTGTCGGTTGCATAATTCTGTGCCTGTGCAGTCATGAAGAAGATGTTGCGCTTTTCTGCCTCAAATCCTACGAAAGCCGTCAAATTGTGCTCGCCCAGTGTTTTTGCATAGTTAAGAGTGGTAGATGATGTCATTGTCTTGTTGGTGTAGTTCCATCTCTGACCCATACCATTCTTCGAACTACCATTAACGCTCAGAGGTGCCCAAAACTCGCGAGTATTGTTGCTCATGTAGTCAAAACCGAATATTGAACGCAAGGTTAAGTCGAATGGGAGTTTTAGTTCACCCTCAACGTTTGTCATGCTTCTCATCATTTCGGCATCGAGAGTTTCTGCGTAAGTTCCAGTCTCCTGACCAAGCATAAGATTTGGATTGGAAATATTTGACGAGAACGAAGCATTAGGATTATAAGAGCCGTCTTCGAGTTTGTTGGGAGCAGTGGGATCCATAGAGAAGAGAATTGACATTGGAGCCGTAGTGCCAAAACCCTGTGCCTGGTCGCTTTGGTCGCGGAAACCCTTCTGGTCGGTGAATGCCAACATCTGCTTTGCCGACACCTTAAACCAGTCATTCACCTTGTGGTCAATGTTCAGACGACCGCTATAACGGTCAAATGAGCTGCCCTTTACAACACCATTAACTTTATTATAGCCGAAACTTGCATAGAACTTGGTTTTCTCGTTGCCACCATTGATTGACACCTGATGGTCGGTTGTGAATCCTCTACGATAAACCTCCTTATACCAGTCGGTAGTGCCGTCATTGCCATAATCATAGAACCAGCCTCCATTCTCAACCTCGTCGGCAGCAGCCGCGGCTGCGTCTTCTGCAGAATAGTCATAATAAACCTCAAAGAATCCCTGGATGGCATCTTTATAATACTGCTTAAGCTCTGACGAGTTCATCATGTCAAAGGCGCTCTTTTTGGCAATCTCGCTCCAACCCATCTGCATTTCATAATTTACATTAGTCTTGCCAACATTACCCTTCTTGGTTGTAATGATGATAACACCATTGGCAGCACGTGATCCATAGAGTGAAGACGCTGCAGCATCCTTAAGTACGGTAATGCTTTCAATGTCGTTAGGGTTCATCGTTGACAATATTGACTGCGAACGAAGTGAGGATACGGAAACTCCACTGTTGACAACAGGAACACCATCGACAACATACAAAGGTTGAGTGGAACCATTGATAGAACCAATACCACGAATGAGAACTTGCTGGTCGGATCCTGGATCACCCGTAGAAGCACCAATCTTAACACCGGCAATCTTACCCTCGAGTGATTTTACAAGCGAGGTCTTCTGAGCCGACATGTCTTTCTCCTTCATTGTACTTGCTGAACCTGTGAATGACGACTTTTTGGTTGTACCGTATGCTACAACTACAATTTCGTCAAGGTTCGTTTGGTCATTACGCAGCAGAATACGCATGTTAGCACGTGCGCTTACCTCAACAGGTTCCATTCCTACATACGAAATGCTCAACATCCTCTTGCCTTGAGGACAAGTAAGTGTGAATTTACCATTCGCATCTGTAACCGTACCTACACTAGTACCTGTTACTCTAATCGATGCACCAATCACCGGTTGGCCGTCTTCTTCCGACAGAACCGTTCCGGAGACTTTCGTTTGTGCCATTGCCATTCCCACAAAGAGGAAAAGG
>JBJEAY010000624.1:0-6867 GCA_051869575.1 Prevotella sp.
TATCTCCTGAGAAAGAGGCTATGGCCTTGTTTCCTTCGTAAATGGTGTGTGAGAGGGATATTCCGGATAATCCGGAATTTGCAGATTGTCCTTGATTCTCCACATCTGTATTTACTATGAGGCTCCCGTCGCCCTTGGCCTGGATAAAGATGCCATTTTCCTTTATTCTTGTCTCTCCTGTGGCAGTGAGCCACACATGGCGATATATGCCCGAGCCAGTGTACCAGCGCGACTGCTCCTCCCTATCCACATGCACCACGAGGCGGTTTTCTCCCTTTATATTAATATAAGGTGTAATATCGAATGAGAATCCTGTATATCCATACATGTGATGTCCGAGTCTATGCCCGTTGAGCCACACCGTGGCACGATGATACACTCCATCGAAGGTGATGCTGAGATGACGATTCCTAACTGATGCAGGCAGTGTGAAGTTCTTGACATATACGCCCTGTCCACCGGCGAGATAACCGGCAGAGCCTCCCATCTGCGGGTCGAAAGGCAATTCGATGCTCCAGTCGTGGGGCACTGAGACACTGCGGAATTCCTTGTTGCTGTAAGCCGATTGCGCCTTGGCAGATGTCACCTCACTTGCCGTCACCTGCGCCTGTTCGGGTTCGGTGTCATCCGTCACCTTGTTTTTTTGAACTTTTACATTGGTTTCTCCAAGTCGCACGTCACTGATACCGAGTTCGGCAAGCACAGTCTTCACCTCTGCATGATCCTTGCAAAGGCGGAATGTCCAGTTGCGGTCGAATGTCATTCTCTCGCGACTCTTCTTGGGTGCCGCCATCATCGCAAGCACACACATCATTGTAAGAGCTGTCAATAATTTCCTTTTCATATCGTAATGGGTAGTTTTAGATTCAGGCGCAAAGATACTCATTTTATATGAAATGACAAAGAATAATACTGAGAAAAATAAAAAAACGGGGAAATAATTCCCCGTCTTACATAATTTTATTTCCCTTTTCGAGTGGGCGCAAGACTCATTTGCCACCAATTAAAACTCATGAGCTTCACTCCTTTCTCTCCCTTGAATACAAAGTAGAGGTCGCGAGTGCCACTGACGTTCTTCTCAATCTCAGTTTTTACGGATGTCCAGTTCTCCCATCCGCCTGTGTTGCCAATCTTAATCTCTGCAATCTTATCTCCCTTGATGCTGTCGAGATGCAGTTCCATAACACCTCCGCGCATTCCGCTTGCCACTGATGCAGTGAAGAATCGGGGTTGCTTGCTGAAATCCACCTCGCGCACCTTTATATAATCCCCATTATGAATCTCGGTGATATACACTCCGTCGCGTGTGTTCTGTTCAGATTTAATTCCACGTGAGAATGCCATTGTCTCTGCCTCCACCCTTTGGAATGGATTGAGCTTGCCTATGGGTTCCACTCCCTTGTCGGTATGATGTATGATGGGGAATGTGCCGTCGGCATTATACTTGAACTCCTCCACGGCACAACTTCTTCCGAAACCGCCTCCTCTGGGCAGTTTACCTGTGTGATAGAAGAAATAGGAATGTCCCTTATAGTCAGCCACTCCGCAGTGATTGGTGAACGACTTGGTGTCTTCGAGCGGCATTATCGGTCCCATATACTTCCATGGTCCCGTCGGTGTGTCGCTGATTGAATATGCTATATGCTCAGGCACTCCACCTGCGGCATAGAGCAGCATATACTTGCCGTTGCGCTTTGTGATCCACGGTCCTTCGGTATAGCAGTCCTTGTATTTCTTTCCCTTCACGCGCTTGTTCATCTGCGGTGCGCCGAATCCTTCCTCGGTTTGCTCCATCATCGTCACCTCACCCTTGAACGACACCATGTCTTCATTGAGTTTGGCTACATATACATTAGGATTACCCCAATAGAGATAAGCCTGTCCGTCATCGTCGATAAGCACTGTCGGGTCGATATTGTCCCACTTGCCATTATCAAAAAGCGGTTTGCCTAAGGCATCCTTGAACGGTCCTGTGGGAGAATCTGCCACTCCCACTCCTATTGCCATTCCTCCCGAGAGCTTAGAGTGGGCACAGATATACCAATAGTATTTCCCGTTGCGCTTTACTGTCTGAGCAGCCCATGCGCGGTCGTCCGCCCACGAGAATGTGTCGAGCGACATCAGGCCTCCATGGTCTGTCCAGTTCACCATATCATCCGTTGAATAGGCTCTCCACTCATACATCCAGAAGAAGTCGGCATTGTCCTCGTCGTGACCTGTATATACATACATGCGATCGCCATCCACCATCGGGGCCGGGTCGCTCGTAAACCATGTCTGCACAATAGGGTTCTGCGCCCCACTGATCAGGGGTAATGCCATTGCCGCTGCCATCACTAAGCCGCGGAGATTAGTAGTTTTTCTTTTTCTCATAATTAAGATTGTATGTTATATAAATATTCAGGGTGCAAAGTTAGGAATAATTCCCGACTTTACACCCCAAAATTGTAACATATACTTTTAACTACGTTTCATATCCCAAATATTTGAGATACAAACAAGTCTTTTATGCGTTATACTCCTGCCAGCTCTTGATCTTGATGTCATCGAGCTTCATCGAGCAGAAGGCCTCGATGAATGCCTTGGCAAGGCGCACATTGGTCATCAGGGGGATGTTGTGGTCGATGGCACCACGACGGATGCGATAGCCATTGGTAAGCTCACGCTTCGTCTGGTTCTTCGGCACATTGATGATGAGGTCGAACTTATGGTCGGCAATCATATCCATCACCTTGTTCTCACCGTCTTCATCGGGCCATGACACCACGGTGGCATTCACTCCATTCTCCTTAAGAAACTTGGCAGTGCCGTCGGTGGCGAAGATGGCATATCCTGATTTCTCCAACTGCTTGATTGGCTCAAGCAGATCCACTTTGCCCTTCAATCCGCCGGATGACACGAGGATGTTCTTGCCGGGGATGTTATATCCTGTGGCAATCATCGCATTGAGGAGAGCCTCGTTGAAGTCGTCACCAAGACAACCCACCTCACCCGTTGATGACATGTCAACACCCAGCACGGGGTCGGCATTCTGCAGACGGGCAAACGAGAACTGGGATGCCTTGACACCGATGCGGTCGATGTCAAACTCACTCTTGTCGGGACGCTCGTATGGCGCGTCGAGCATGATGCGTGTGGCAGTGTCGATGAAGTTGCGCTTGAGGATCTTGCTGACGAAGGGGAACGAGCGAGAGGCACGCAGGTTGCACTCGATAACCTTGATGTCGCTGCCCTTGGCAAGATACTGGATATTGAACGGACCGCTGATGTTCAGCTCCTTGGCTATGCGGCGAGATATCTTCTTGATGCGGCGGATGGTGGAGAAGTATATGTTCTGAGCGGGGAACACCATGGTGGCGTCGCCCGAGTGAACACCGGCATACTCGATATGCTCGGAGATGGCATATTCAATCACCTCACCCTTGTCGGCAACGGCGTCGAACTCAATCTCCTTGGTCTCCTGCATGAACTGCGAAACAACAACGGGGAACTCCTTGCTCACCTCTGTTGCCATGGCGAGGAATCGCTCCAGTTCGTCGTAGCTGTGGCATACGTTCATCGCAGCTCCCGAGAGCACGTATGACGGACGCACAAGCACCGGGAAGCCCACCTGCTCGACGAAACTCTTGATGTCGTCGAACGATGTGAGGGCGCGCCATGCCGGCTGGTCGATGCCAAGACGGTCGAGCATAGCCGAGAACTTGTCGCGGTTTTCGGCACGGTCAATGTCGATGGGCGATGTGCCGAGGATGGGCACTCCATAGTTATGCAGACGCATGGCGAGGTTGTTCGGAATCTGACCTCCCACACTCACTACCACTCCCTTGGGCTGCTCCAGGTCGATGATGTCGAGCACACGCTCCAACGACAGTTCATCGAAGTAGAGGCGATCGCACATGTCATAGTCGGTGGATACTGTCTCAGGGTTATAGTTAATCATTATTGACTTATAGCCGAGCTTGCGGGCGGTGTTGACAGCATTCACCGAGCACCAGTCGAACTCAACCGACGAACCGATGCGATAGGCACCCGAACCGAGCACTACCACCGACTTCTGGTTCTTGTAGAAATCGATGTCGGAGTCGCTCACGGCGTATGTCATATACAGATAGTTGGTCAATTCGGGATGCTCGCTTGCCACTGTGTTGATGCGCTTCACTGCGGGCAGTATGCCACGGTTCTTGCGATGACGGCGCACCTGTCCGTTCTCCTTCTCCATATTGCCCGACTGTGGTTTCAGCACGAAACGGCTAATCTGGAAATCTGAGAATCCCGCAATCTTTGCCTCCTTGAGCAGTGCGTCGGGCAGCTCTTCAAGCGAATTATATTTCTGCAGTTCGTGCTTGATGTCAACGATATGCTTCAGACGCTCCAGGAACCACACGTCGATCTTGGTCAGTTCCTCGATGCGCTCCACGGTATATCCTTCCTCCAAAGCCTGGGCTATGGCGAAGATACGTAGGTCGGTGGGGTTCTGCAGTTCGTCGTCGAGATTGTCGAAGCGGGTGTGGTCGTTGCCCACAAATCCGTGCATTCCCTGACCAATCATGCGCAATCCCTTCTGCATCATCTCCTCAAACGAGCGACCGATGGCCATAATCTCGCCTACCGACTTCATCGACGAACCGATAAGACGGCTCACTCCTGCAAACTTGGTCAAGTCCCAACGTGGAATCTTGCAAATCATATAGTCGAGCTGCGGAGCCACGTATGCCGAGTTGGGAGTGCCCATCTCGCCAATCTGGTCGAGCGTATATCCGAGGGCAATCTTTGCAGCCACAAAGGCGAGAGGATAACCTGTTGCCTTGGATGCGAGGGCTGAAGAACGCGACAAGCGGGCGTTCACCTCGATGATGCGATAGTCGTTGGTCTGGGCATTAAAGGCAAACTGGATGTTGCACTCACCCACGATTTCGAGATGGCGCACGCAGTTGATTGAAATCTCCTGCAACATCTTCACCTGCTCATCGGTGAGCGAACAGGTGGGAGCCACAACAATCGACTCGCCGGTGTGAATGCCGAGGGGGTCGAAGTTCTCCATCGAAGCCACCGTGAAGCAGTGGTCGTTGGCATCGCGAATAACCTCAAACTCAATTTCCTTCCATCCCTTGAGCGATTCCTCTACAAGAATCTGCGGGGCAAAGGTGAACGCACTGCCTGCCAGTTCGCGGAATGTGGCTTCATCGGGGCAGATACCCGAACCGAGACCACCAAGGGCGTATGCCGAGCGAATCATCACGGGGAATCCGATGCGACGGGCGGCAGCGAGGGCGCCCTCCATGTTCTCCACAGCCTGGCTCACTGGAGTCTTCAGCTCCTTCTCGTTGAGCTTGCGCACGAAGAGGTCGCGGTCCTCGGTGTTCATGATTGCCTCAACCGATGTACCCAACACCTCCACGCCATACTCCTTGAGTGTACCGTTCTGATATAGCTCAGTACCGCAGTTGAGGGCGGTTTGTCCTCCAAAAGCCAACAGGATTCCGTCGGGACGCTCCTTGCGGATAATCTCAGTGACAAAGTGAGTGTTCACTGGAAGGAAATACACCTTGTCGGCAATACCTTCGGATGTCTGGATAGTGGCAATGTTAGGATTTACGAGTACAGAGGCTATACCCTCGTCGCGCAGAGCCTTCAGAGCCTGCGAACCAGAATAGTCGAACTCTCCTGCCTGTCCGATTTTCAGGGCACCCGAACCGAGTACGAGCACCTTAGTCAGTTTCTTTTTCATATTTCTTTTTTTGGTTGTTGTTGTTTCATTATTATATATTTTGTGCAAAGTTACATAATATATCCAAATTTTCACTACATTTGCCTATATTATTAAGTTTTTTTGTGATTAGTGGGTAAAAAAAGTGCATGTGAATATTTGTCGGATTCAAAAAAATGAGATAACTTTGCAGCGGTTAAACTCAAAAGACATTATTATATGAAAATTAAAAAAACATCCCTTATTACTGCCCTCTCAACCATGGCAGTGGCAGTAGTGGCATCAACAAGCATTGCCACCACAAGTTGCCAAAACGCTAATGCAAGCGACACACGCTCCCTGCCCGCTCCCACCAAGAGTGCCAAGATGACTCTGATGGAGACATTGCAACAGCGTCACTCTGTGCGCGACTTCAGCGACAAGTCCGTCACGGATGCTACACTCTCCGAACTCCTTTGGGCTGCCTGCGGCATCAACCGTCCCGACACGAAGAAAATTACCGCCCCCTCTGCCATCAATGCCCAAGACATCCTTGTATATGTATGCACAAAGGATGGAGCATGGCTTTACGTTCCCGACGGCAATTCGCTTAAGAAGGTGAGCGACAAGGACCTCCGCCCTGCCGTTGCCGGACGCCAGGAGTCTGTGGCAGTTGCTCCCGTTAGCCTCATTCTCGTAAGCGACCGCACCAAGTTTGGCGACCGTGCCAAGGGTGCAGAAACCAGGGGAGCCATCGATGCCGGCTATGTATCCCAAAACATCTGCCTTGCCTGCACCGCCCTTGGTCTTGCCACAGTGCCACGAATGACCATGGACAAGGAGACACTCGCCAAAGAGCTACAGCTCGACGAAAACAAGACCTTGCTACTCAATCATCCAGTGGGTTACGAGAAGTAACCGACACTCACAAAAGGACTTGAATTGCAAAGGTTACGAAACCCTCAAGAAGACTCTTGAAAGCATTAATAAAAAGTAATAAAAAACAATAGCATTTATGGTGTACTTATATGAGCTGTATAAGTACACCATATTTTCTCTCGACTTTCCATCAAATTCACATAGGCTTTGCAATATTTCTCTCAATTTGTTTGGAGATATAAAATAAAATATGTACTTTTGCAGAATATTATCAAAACCCATACAATTAATATTTTAAAAGA
>JBJEAY010000625.1:0-6866 GCA_051869575.1 Prevotella sp.
GTACATACGTCATCCGCCAGTTCTCACTCCGAGGCTATATCATAGACAAGAAGCGTATGGAAAACGGAGCGTTCATTGATGAAGATTATTTTGAGCATCTGCTGTCTGAAATCCGTGAGATTCGCATGAGCGAAAGGCGATTCTATCAGAAACTCACGGACATATATGCCACTAGCATCGACTACAACAGGGATGCTCCCACAACAAGGATGTTCTACAAGAAGATGCAAAACAAAATGCACTTTGCCGTGCACGGACATACTGCAGCAGAGTTGATAGTTGATCGAGCTGATGCTTCAAAAGAACACATGGGCCTAACAACCTGGGAGAAAGCGCCAGATGGGAAAATTGTCAAGGCAGACGTGAGCATCGCCAAGAATTATCTAAAAGAGAATGAACTTGATGACATGGGCAAACTGGTCAACTCAATTCTTGACTTTGCTCAACGTATGGCTGACAGACACATTCCTATGACAATGGAGGACTGGGCAAAGCGAATAGACATCGTTCTTGAAGCTGGTGGAGATGCTGTACTGAATGATGCCGGTAAGATAACGGCAGAATATGCGAAGGAATATGCAGAGAGTGAATTTGAAAAATACCGAATCATACAAGACCATTTGTTTAAATCGGATTTTGATAAGTTCGACGAACGAGATAACCTCCTGCCATTGGATTTCATGAACTGATGCAAACATTATATAACAAAAATACAGATAACCATGAAGAATTTCGACTTTATCACAAAACTGACAGAGGTAATACCCAGCTTCAGCCAGTTGCACGCATACTGCGATAAGGCAGAAATCTTTCAGAAAGCCTTTCCAGAGGAAAGTGCCAGCAATGCGCGCAAGGCATTGGAATGGTTAGTAAGAAACCACCTGAACATGGCGAATGTGACTCTCGAACCACGAGAGACGCTTAACGACATGCTCAAACACCCGGAGATTGATGCCTTCATCGATGAAGACTGGGAGTTTGAGCGCGACATGCGTACGGTGAAGAAGATAGGCAACTATGCCTCGCACACAGGAGCACAGGAGGTGAAGAAGAACGATGCATTCATCTGCCTCCGTGCTTTGTACTATGTAGTGAGCGGTTTCCTGTTCCGATGGAGAGCCATACAAAACATCGTGGCTTTCGATGCAACCCTTGTGCCCGATAACTTCTCAGGCTTGCATGTAGTGGACCACTCAGAACCTACGGTATCAACAGAGGTTGCAAACAGCGTTCCTGCTGATGCAATAGTCCACCCGCAGGCACCGGGAGCAAAGCCCAAGGAGTCGTTGGAGAGCGAAGCCATCACCCGCAAGTGCCTCATTGACTATATGCTGAACGAAGCAGGATGGGACATTCTTGGCGTGAAGGGTGACATACACGGTGGCAAAGCTTGCATTGAGGTAAAGATTGAGGGGATGGTTCCCAGTGTCTGTTCTTCAGGCACTGGCTATGCCGACTATGTGCTGTTTAGCAAAGGCGGCAAACCTTTGGCCGTGATTGAGGCAAAGAGCACGATAGAGAGTCCCGTGAAAGGACGCAAACAGGCAATAGAGTATGCGAATTGTCTGGAAAAGAAATATGGAGTGCGACCAGTCATCTATTTCACAAATGGGTATGTGACGAAGGTGATAGATGGTCTTGGCTATCCCGACAGAGAGGTTATCTCGTTCCATAGCCACGACGACCTGGAATACATACTGCAGAAACGTGGCCGTGCAGACATCACCGACCTGACCATTGACGATGAGATAACCAACCGCCACTATCAGAAGACGGCAATCAAGAGCCTTGTGGAGTGGCTGAACAAGAAGCACAGACGCGGATTGCTCGTACTTGCAACTGGTACGGGCAAAACTCGTGTCAGCATCTCGCTGTGCAAACTGCTTGCCAATAACAACTGGATAAAGAACATCCTTTTCCTTGCCGACAGAACGGAACTGGTGAAGCAGGCACGTCAGAACTATGAGGACCTGCTACCAAGCGAATCGATGGCATGCCTGTCGGAAGACGATGAGCCAGACCTTGACGCACGCTTCATCTTCTCGACCTACCAGACGATGATAAACTACATCAATGCCGTGCCGGTGAAGTATTCAGTGGGACACTTTGACCTTATCATCATAGACGAAGCACACAGAAGCGTGTTTGGTAAGTACAAGGCCATCTTCGATTACTTTGACTCGCTGCTGATAGGTCTTACGGCAACCCCACGTGACGAGATAGACAAGAGCACGTTCAGGCTGTTGGAGCTGGAGGACGAGCCCAACTTTGAATACACATACAACGAAGCCATTGCCGATGGTTTCCTGCGTCCATACAAGCTGAAGAACTGCACTTCGAAGATGATAAACCGAGGCATCAAGTATGATGAGCTCAGCAAGGAAGAGCGTGCAGAACTGGAAAAGGTGTGGGAATACGAGAAGGCAATCAATGGCATTTCGCAGAATGAAGAATATCATCGGGACATAGAGGGGAATGAGATATTCCGTTACCTCATCAATGATGATACCATAGACAACGTGTTGTCGGAACTGATGACCAATGGTCAGAAGATACATAGCGGCGAGGATATTGGCAAGACCATCATCTTTGCCTATAACCACAAACATGCAGAGCGTATCGTAGAGCGATTCAACGCGCTTTACCCTGAACGAGGAGCCGACTACTGTCAGCTGATAGACAACCAGGTGAAGCACCACTCGAAGATTATAGCAGAGTTTAAGGTCGCAACGATGATGCCACAGATAGCAGTATCGGTAGATATGCTTGATACAGGTATCGACGTGCCTGAGATTCTGAACCTTGTGTTCTTCAAGATTGTAAAGTCAAAGATTAAGTTCGACCAGATGATAGGACGTGGCACCAGATTGTGCAAAGACCTTTTTGGCCCCGGTATGGATAAGGAGAATTTCTACATCTTTGATTGGTGTGGCAACTTTGAATACTTCTCAGAGAATGGTGAAGGCATAGAGCCAACAAGCATAAAGTCGCTCACAGAACGTCTGTTCGGATTGCGTCTCGACATTGCCAAGGAGCTTCAGAGTGCCGGGCATCAGGAGATAGCGTTTGACAAGAAACTGCATGATGACTTGAAGACGCTGCTTCACAAGCAGGTGGCGTCCATCGGCAAGGAACGCAAGGAAGCACGTCCATTCCTCAGCATCATTGAACCCTTCCGTGATAAGGACAAGTGGACATGCCTGTCGGAAGTGGATGCCTTGCGCCTGAAAGAGATTGGAAGCCTTATTCCTCATGACAAGGACGACGAAGAGGCCAAGAAGTTTGATGTAGTAATGCTTCATCTGATGCTCGCCCATATCGACAGCACGGTGAGCGTTGGTCAGTTCCGTCAGGTTGTGGTCAACGTGGCAGCATTGTTACAGAAGAAAGGTACTGTTCCTGCTGTGATGGCTCGCATTGATACCATCAAGCTGGTGCAGACCCAACAGTTCTGGGACAACGAGTCGCTGGACGCTTTGGAGAAAGTACGCTTAGACTTGCGCGACCTCATGCAGTTGCTGAAAGAACAGCGTAAGACGAAGAAGTTCATCATTGACATTGAAGATGAGTATAAGATGGTAGATGGAGGTGTGGATGTCGTTATCCAGACAACCTACAAACAGCGTGTCATCGACTACCTCGCTTCGCATAGTGACAATGCTACTCTCCGTAAGATTCAGAACTTTGAGCAGCTGACATCTGCCGACTTCTCTGAGTTGGAACGCATCTTCTTTGATGAGTTAGGCACAAGAGACGAATATAATGAATTGGCAGAAGGTCATCCATACAAGTCGAATGTCGCAGCCTTCATCCGTGTCATCAATGGCATTGACCGCAAGAAGGCGCTCGCCATCTATCAGAACTTCATTGAGGGCAACAACCTGACTTCAGAGCAGGAACGCTATCTGAAAAACATTCTTGACTATGTCAGTGTGAATGGCGACATTCAAACAAAGAACTTCACCGAGTACCCACTCAAAGCCCTCAACTGGCGAGTTACATTCGGAGACCACTTCGTCAACCTAAAAGACTTCGTAAAGCAGATCCATCAAGTGATCTCGGTAACAGCATAAACAATGAGGGGTTGCCCACTAATCACACAAATCTACACGAATTTTCCTGTCCTTTTTATTAATAGCGACCTGTTCGGTCGCCATTTTATTCATAGGAACTGTTTCGTGTAGATTCGTGTGATTCGTGGGCAAGTAACGTTAGAGTATGGTGAATGATTTTACCATTGGACTCACATTACCGTCGAACAAAAAAAGGTATTACAACAAACCTATGCCATTTTTTTCTTGACACGCCTGACACGACGAAGCACAATATTTATTTCCTCGCGCGCGTATACGCAAAAAATACCCCCAAAAACTATACATACCCAGCACTAAGCGACATAACTTGTTGTAATTTAGTAGGATAAAGGTGTATAGTTTGGTCTTCAAACCCGTCACTAGTGACGGGTTTGTCTTTTCCTGAAATAGGTTGACCGTTTCCGTGTATAGTTGACCATATCCTAAAAAGGTCTATGTGTTTCAAGCGGCCAGACCTTAAATATCCTCGCACTATTTTGCCGAAAGTTAATAGTGAATTATATTTGCAGTAGCGAATTTCGCTACTAAATCAAAAGCAAATATTTTTTTTGACTGAACAATACTGCAACGATTATGGAATATAAAGATAAAGTTGTTGTCGTGACAGGCGGTGCGCATGGCATTGGCAAATGTATTGCAGAAGAGTTCCGCAAGAGAGGCGCTTCGGTGGCAGTCATCGATGTGCGCGAGGGTGAGCACTTCGTTGGAGATATTTCCAAGAAAGAGGTGCTGGAAAATTTTGCCGATGATATTATCCATAAATATGGCAAAGTGGATTACATCGTCAACAATGCCCTCCCTTTGATGAAAGGGCTGGACGAATGCAGCTGGGAAGAATTTCAGTATGCCTTGGCCGTTGGCGTGACGGCACCATTCTATTTGGTCAAACTCCTCGCGCCACATCTCGCCGCGGATGCCTCGATTGTAAACATATCTTCCTCACGCGACCGCATGAGCCAACCACAGACCGAAAGCTACACGGCGGCCAAGGGAGGCATTGCCGCCCTCACCCATGCCCTTGCCGTCACCCTGCGTGGCAAGGCAAGGGTCAACTCCATTTCTCCGGGGTGGATTGACACGGACTTAAAGGACTACGCCGGGCCTGATGCCACTCAGCAACCGGCGGGCCGTGTAGGCAATCCGATGGATATCGCCAACATGGTGCTGTTCCTCTGTTCCGACAAGGCCGGATTTATCACAGGCGAGAACATCTGCATCGACGGCGGCATGACCCGGCAGATGATTTATCACGGAGATTATGGCTGGACATTTTCGGGCGCGGGCGAAGAAAGCTAATCTTTTCTTCTTTTTTTTCTTGCTACGCAAAAAGAGTTCGTTCTATTTTAGTAACTTCGCAGCCGATTTAACAAAACAAGAGAAATCCTATACTTTATGTTACTGAACATGCACATAACATTTCGCTCCTTTGCTCAGAGTTTTCGACGCTTTGAGCAAAGCAGTTATGTACATGCTTTAAGTACATCTTACACATACGGCATAGGATTTCCACATATTCGTTTGCATAGTTTTTTCTATCGGGCTTTCTAACATCGCGCCCCACAGACAAACAAGACACTATTAGATAGTTGGGATTTCCTTGCCGGGAGATTCCAACTTTTTTTATGCTAAAAATGAAAAATACTATGCCAGCAAATAAGAATGCCTTAATAAGGTACAAAACAATAGACAACTGTTTGAGAAACAAATACAGAAGATGGACGCTCGACGACCTTGTGGAAGCTTGTTGCGATGCGCTCTACGACATGGAGGGAATAACTAAAGGTGTATGCGCCAGGACTGTGCAGATGGACATACAGATTATGAGGTCCGACAAACTTGGTTACAATGCCCCGATTGAAGTTTATGATAGAATCTATTACAGATATGCCGACCCTGATTACTCTATCACCGAAATGCCTTTATCGATAGAGGATTGCAAACTGATAAAGGAAGCGATTGTTCTCCTCGAAAACAAGAAAGATAAGAACAACGATGACACTATTAAAGTGCTTGACAAAGTGCAGAACAGACTAAAATCCATTCTAAACTTTGTATAACAAAATGCATGAAGATACCACGGCAGCGGTCAGCATTAAAAGACCTCTTTTCTGCAGATGCAAGGAAAAGAGGTCTTTTTTGTGTGGGACTTCAACTCGGCTGCATAGCCAATGCACAATTGAAGCATTAGGGAGTTTGATGGGAATCGAACCCACGACCACCAGAGCCACAACCTGGCGCTCTGCCAACTGAGCTACAAACTCCATGATTTTCCTTTGAAAGACAAATATTGTTGTGTGGAGCCTCATGGAATTGAACCATGTTCTCTGGATTTTCAGTCCAGCGCATTCACCAAGTCTGCCAAAGCTCCAATTCTGTGACGAGGATGGGACTCGAACCCATAACCTGATACTTCGTAGGCACCTGCTCTAATCCAATTGAGCTACCTCGCCATTTGCGGAAGCAGAAGGATTTGAACCTTCGGAACCTTGCGGTTCGGCACGTTAGCAATGTGCTGGTTTAAGCCACTCACCCATGCTTCCTTTGTTTTGACGATGCAAAAGTAATATAGGCGAATGAAGCCTTTTTTCGTAGCAAGAAAAAATATCGAAATAATCGATTGTTTTTTGTTTTTTCCCCAATATGACAAATGTAGGACATAGAAGATGTCTCACGAATAGGAGCAAGTTATCGATTTTCTTAGCATGCAGATTCTACTGTCATACGTGAGAGGCTGAACGATTGCGGAGAAAGTTTATATTTGCACGGGGATAA
>JBJEAY010000626.1:0-6854 GCA_051869575.1 Prevotella sp.
GATCTTCGCCTAATGTGGGGTGGATATGCACTATTTCGTGCAACTCATGGAGAGTGGTGTTCTTGCACATCAGGGCACTCACCTCCTGCACTATGTCGGCACTATGGGCTCCGAAGGCATGACAACTGAGGATTGTGCCGTCGGTGGCAGAGACGCAGAGTTTGATGTATCCCTCTGCCTCGTTCATAGCCAAGGCACGTCCATTGGTGCGATACATCTTCTTGCGCACTTCAATCTCCACCCCCTCTGCCTTCAATTGGTCTTCGGTCTTGCCCACACAGGCAGCCTCGGGATTGGTGAAGATGGCGGCAGGCATGATGTCGAGACGAATATTGTCGGTTATGCCAAGGATATGATTGATGACATGAAGACCTTGCATAGTGGCGGCATGGGCTAACATCATGCGGGCGTTGACATCACCAATGGCATATACTCCAGGCACGTTGGTCTGCATGTTGTCATCCACTACGATACCACGGGCGTCGTGCTCAATAGAGGTATTCTCAAGTCCGTAACCCTCGACAACGGGACGACGCCCCACTGCCATCAACACCTTGTCGGCCTCAACGCTCTGTTCCTTGCCCTTGCGCTCAAAGGTGACACATCCATCGGCAATCTTCTTAACAGCCGACTGCATATAGAACTCCACGCCCTGCTTCTCCAACTGCTTGCGCAGACGCTTGGCAATGTCGGAATCGAGGGCGGGAATGCACTCCTTGAGAAACTCCACCACAGTGACCTCGGCACCCAACTGGCGGAAGATGCTGGCAAACTCCATGCCTATTACTCCTGCTCCCACGATGCAGAGGCGACGGGGGAAAAGTGTGAGCGAGAGAAGCGTGTCGGACGTGAGAAGCATATCCTCGTCGAGAGCCTCCAAGCGCAGCGACTTGTGAGTGGAACCAGTGGCGATGATGATGTTGTCGGCGGTATAACGCTCACCGGCAGCCTCAACGGTATGATCGTCAACGAAGGAAGCCTTGGCATTTACGAGAGTGATGCCGGGGGCAGATAGTACGGCGGCAATGGCCTGGCGCAACTGCTCGACAATACCGTCCTTGCGGGCTACGATGTCGGCAAGCGAGAACTCTGGTTCCACGGCCTTCAGTCCGAGTGCGGCGGCATTGCGCATCTCACCCGCAGCCTCAGCCGAACGGGCAAAGGTCTTGGTGGGGATACATCCCACATTAAGACAAGTGCCTCCGAGATGTCCCTCCTCGAAGATAGTGACCGTCTTGCCCTTTGAGGCAGCGTATGCAGCGGTACGGTATCCACCCGGACCGCTGCCTATGATAATAATGTCTGATTTCATTGTATGTCAGTGAATTTCACAACAGGTTGCTTTGCAGCCAACACGTCATCCACACGTCCGATGGGCGTGTTGTGCGGCGCACTCTTCACTATATCGGGATTAGTTCGCGCCTCCTCGGCAATCTTGCGCATCACGGCGATGAAACCGTCGATGGTGTCCTTGCTCTCGTTCTCGGTAGGCTCAATCATGAGCGACTCGTGGAAGAGCAGCGGGAAATAGATTGTAGGAGCGTGATAGCCATAGTCGAGCAGTCGCTTTGCAACGTCCATGGTGGTGACACCCGTGGATTTGTCGCGCAGTCCGTCGAAGACAAACTCATGCTTGCACAGTCCCTCGATGGGCAAGAGATACTCATCCTTGAGCGACTCCTTGATATAGTTGGCATTGAGAGTGGCAAGCGGGCCCACCATCTTCATGTTCTCGCGACCGAGGGTGAGGATGTATGTAAGGGCACGCAGCAATACACCGAAGTTGCCGTGATAAGGGCCTACGGAAATCTTACCGCCATCGGCAGAGGCAAAGTTGATAGCCTTCACATCATCAATAGAGCGAGCACAAGAGGCATCGGGCAAGAACTGCTCCAATCCGGCACGCACACCGACAGGACCTGCACCAGGACCGCCACCGCCATGGGGTGTAGAGAATGTCTTGTGAAGATTGATGTGCATCACGTCGAAACCCATATCTCCCGGACGGCATGCACCGAGCATCGGGTTGAGGTTGGCTCCGTCGTAGTACATCAATGCACCACACTCATGCACGAGTTTGGCAATCTCGGGAATCTCCTGCTCAAACATACCGAGAGTGTTGGGGTTGGTCATCATCATTGCAGCCACGGTGTCGTCGAGAATGCCACGAAGATCGTTAACATCCACAAAGCCCTGTGCTGTGCTCTTCACCTCAACCACCTCAAGTCCGCACACTGCGGCAGAGGCAGGATTGGTACCATGAGCCGAGTCGGGAATAATCACCTTGGTGCGCTTTGAGTCACCACGGCTCTCGTGATAAGCACGGATAATCATCAGACCGGTAAGTTCGCCATGCGCTCCCGCAAATGGATTGAGAGTGAAACGGCTCAATCCTGCAATGGCAGAGAGATGCTTCTGTAGCTGCTCGCATACGTCGAGGGCTCCCTCAACAGTGGCAGCGGGTTGCAGGGGATGAAGCCCTGTGAACTCAGGCATATTAGCCACCTCCTCGTTGATGACGGGATTATATTTCATAGTGCAGCTGCCCAACGGATAGAAACCGTTGTTCACGCCGAAGTTGTTCTCACTGTGGTTGGTATAGTGGCGCACCACGGTCATCTCGTCACACTCGGGCAGTGCGGCGTCCTCATTGCGGCATATAGAAGCCGGGATGTCATAGTCGCCAAACTGGTTCTTCGGAAGAGAATAGCCACGACGGCCTTCCTTGGAGAGTTCAAATATCAGATTACCATATAATTTGTTGTTCATAGACGTCGCGTATTAAATTAAACCAACCAGTTTGTCAATCTCTTCCTTGGTGCGCTTCTCTGTTACAGCAAACATAATCGTGTCGGCAGCCACCTTCACACCACCAAAGATACCATTGTCGATAAACTTCTGCTGCAAGGCATCCACATCACCATTATATCGCACGCAGAACTCGTTGAAGAACGGTGCGGGGAAAGCCATCTCAAACTTGCCCGTAGCCACAAGACGCTCGGCAAGATAATGAGCACCGGCATACGACAGGCGGGCTGCCTCCTTGAGACCTTCCTTACCCATCAGCGACATGTAGATGGTAACGAAGAGAGCCATCAAACTCTCGTTGGAGCAGATGTTCGACGTGGCCTTCTGGCGACGGATATGCTGCTCGCGGGCCTGCAGGGTGAGCACGAAGGCACGCTGTCCGCGATTGTCCTTGGTCATACCGACGATACGTCCGGGCAACTTGCGGATGAGCTTCTCGGTGCAGCACATATATCCCACCGACGGACCGCCAAAGGTCATGGGTATGCCAAGGCTCTGTCCGTCGCCCACGGCAACGTCAGCGCCCCACTCGCCAGGAGTCTTCAGCACGGCAAGGTCGGCAGCCACACTATTGATGACGAAGAGAGCCTTGTTGGCATGAGCCTCATCAGCCATACCCGTAAAGTCCTCCACATTACCATAATAATTAGGTTGCTGCACAATCATTCCGGCAACGCCTCCCTGTGCAATCTTGGCAGAGTAGTCGGCGCGGTCGGTGACACCATCCTTCGCCTTCACCATCTCTATCTCCACACCGTGGAAATGAGCATAAGTATTCACCACCTCAACAATCTTCGGGTCGAGAGTCTCGGAGAGAAGCACCTTGTTGGCCTTCTTTCCTGCAGCGATACACATAAGCATAGCCTCGGCAGTGGCGGTTGAACCGTCGTACATAGAGGCATTCGACACATACATACCCGTGAGTTCAGCCATCATCGACTGATACTCGAAGATGTAATGCAGTGTGCCCTGTGAGATCTCTGCCTGATAGGGAGTATAGGAAGTGAGAAACTCCGAACGCTCCACGATACTCGGGATGACGGATGGAGTGTAGTGGTCATAAGTACCCGCACCGGCAAAGCAGGTGAGCTGGGTATTCTTCTCGCCTAAAGCCTTAAACCACTGGCGAATCTCCAGTTCACTCTTAGCCTCGGGCAGGTCGTAGTCGCCCTTGAACCGTATGCTCTCGGGCACCTCGGCATAAAGACCGTCTAAAGAAGAGACGCCGGCCTTCACCAGCATCTCCTTGAGGTCTTCTTCCGTATGGGGGAAAAACTTGTATGTCATAAACTGTCTTTTATAAAGAATGAAGAATGAAGAATGATATTACTCTTCGTTCTTGCAGTGCTCCTCGTAAGCGGCGGCATCCATGAGGTTGTCGAGCTCAGCCTTGTCAGAGAGCTGCACCTTGATAATCCAGTTCTCGAAAGCATCCTGATTGAGGAGTTCGGGAGCATCCTCAAGAGCCTCGTTCACCTCAACGACGGTTCCGCTGACTGGAGAAATCAGGTCACTGGCAGCCTTCACGCTCTCCACGGCACCGAAGTCCTCGCCTGCCTCTACCTCGTCATCCACTTCGGGCATATCTACATACACCACATTACCCAAGGCGTGCTGAGCATAGTCGGTGATACCAACATAACCATACTCGCCTTCCACTCTCACATACTCGTGTGACTCTGAATAATAGAGTCCTTCAATAACTTTTGCCATATCTTTAATACTTTAATTCTTTAATATTTTAATATTTTAATTTTTTAATTTTTTAATTTTTCTTATAGTGTTTCTCGTAGAACTTCTTCTTCACCACCACTCCGGGGAAGGTCTTCTTGCGTATCTGCACCTCAAGCGGAGTGCCGAGCTTGTTGAACGGCACCTTCACAAGAGCCATGCACACGCTCTTGTCGGTGGAGATGGTGTGATAACCTGTGGTCACCTCACCCACTGGTTCGCCGTCCTTCAATACGGTGTAGCCATGGCGTGGGATAGCCTTGCCTTCGAGTTCGATGCCCACAAGACGACGCTCCACTCCGTTTTCCTTCTGATCGACGAGAGCCTCGCGACCTATAAACTCCGGTTTGTCGAGCTTACAGAAGATGCTCAGTCCTGCCATCACGGGAGAGATGTCGGCAGAGAGTTCGTCGCCATAAAGCGGTAATCCCACCTCGAAGCGCAATGTGTCGCGACATCCCAGTCCGCAGGGTTTGCAGCGTCCGCTGGCGATGAGCTTGTCCCAGCACTCGCGGATGTAGTCATGCGTACCATAGATCTCAAATCCGTCCTCACCCGTATATCCCGTGCGACTCACGATAACCGTGCAAGCCTCGTCCGAGCAGCAGCAGTCACCCTTGAGGCAGATGGTCTTGACGGTGTAGAATGTGAGTTCGGCGCACTTCAATCCAAGCACCTCCTCAACCACCTTCTCAGAGTCGGGACCCTGTACAGCCAACTGTCCATAGAAGTCGGAGCGGTTCTGTATGTCGATGTCATAACCCTTGGCATGCTCAGTCATCCAAGCCCAGTCCTTGTCGATATTTGCGGCATTGATGACGATGAAGAAGTCATTCTCGCCCATCTTATACACAAGGAGATCATCCACCGTACCGCCGTTCTCATAGCACATCATGCCATAGAGAATCTTACCAGGTTCCATACCCCTCACATCATTAGTGAAGATATGGTTGACGTAAGCATCGGCATCAGGACCCTTGACAGTCACCTCGCCCATGTGGGACACGTCGAACACGCCACAGGCATTGCGCACAGCCTCGTGCTCATCCTTGATGTCGGAATACTGGATTGGCATGTCGAATCCGCCGAACGGACTGATTAAGGCTCCGAGAGCCACATGCTTGTCATAAAGACACGTTCTTTTATTTTCTTCCATAGTTCTTATTTAAGTTTCTAATTATTAATCTACTTATATTTCTTGGGGAGTTAAAGGAGTTAAAGGAGTTAAAGAAGTTAAGGGAGTTAAAGACAATAGTCTTTTCGCTACTATAGGGATTTATCAGGGACAAAACATACGTCTTTAACTCCTTGAACTCCCTTGACTCCTTGAACTCCTAAATACCCATCAATAACTCCACAAATTCCTGTTTCCTAAGATTGAGTATAGCCTCGTCGAGATTGTCGGGCAGTGCCTTTGCGAGAGCCTCGCTATTGAGCATTGTCCCCTTGAGAGGCTTGAGAATCATGGCATCCACATCGCCCACGATGAAATAGTCGCCAAGCATCACCACACTGCGTATCTCGCCATTTTTCAGTTCCATGCGCAACTCAAAGTCGCCCACATTGTCTATTCTGCCCTTTCGGGTGATGGTGTATTTTGGATTATTGCCATAGATAAACTCGTCGGTCAGGTATTCTTTTTCTATCTCCTCAATGCCGCGCACGTCATCCTCGGTTAGCCTTATCTCGCCATCGCAAAGATTGTCGCGCACAAACTGCTTAAACTCCTCGATGCCCATCGTGGTGTAGTCCTTGAGCAGGGCTATGCGCTGCCTTACGCTTTCCACACCCTTGCTAACTAATTTTTCGTCGCTTGGGGTGATTGCTCCCACCATATTCTCCATGTTGGTGTCGTAGAGCATGGTGCCATGCACAATACTGCGTCCCGAACCCATCTGTCCGCGCTTCGACACATGATAGAATGCATTTCCCGACACCTTTCTGTCGCCAATCATCACGTCGTTGCGCCCGCTGGCCTTGGCATCCACGCCCATCTTGCGCAGCACGAGCACCACCATATTAATATATCGGTTGAAAGTGAAGCCTACAGCCTCGTCCTTGGTAATGTAGGAGAACATGATATTGCTCAAGTCGGCATACACGCAACCTCCCCCACTCTTACGCCGATAGGTCTTGATGCCACGCTCACGGCAAAAGGGGATATTCACTTCGTTTTCGATTAACTGGTTGCGTCCAAAAATGACGCTCGGCTCCACCTGCCACATAAAAAAGCTGTCCTGCTCATCTATGTGGTAAGCCACGTATTCCTCCATGGCAAGGTAGAACGACAAGCGTCGTGTCTTTTCCTCAGGAAG
>JBJEAY010000627.1:0-6851 GCA_051869575.1 Prevotella sp.
CCATCCTTCTTGATGCCGAGGCGTGAGATGAAGGTGTCGTCGGGCACGAGGGGCGTCTTGAACTTGAGGTTCATTCTCGCCACCACAGCATCCACGCCCTTGCGGTGCATATCGGCGAAACTGAGTCCGCAGTGCTGCAGGAAGAGGTGGCGCGTGTGCTCGGTGTAGTGTAGATAATTGGCATTGTTCACAATGCCCTCGATGTCGCATTCATAGTCGCGCACCGTCATTCGGGTTTCATATACGTATTTCATTGTTTTTTTTCTTTTATTATTAGAGACTCGACGCTGACGCGCCGAGCACGGGGACTGCTAATTCCTAATTTCTCATTCCTAATTTCTCATTTTCTTTTGAGGTATTCGTAGCCGAAGCGACAGCGTAGGCAGTCCTTGCGGTCGCAATACTCGTTTTTCAGTTGGATGAGAGCCTGACTGTCGCCTGCGTTCTGCACCTTCAGTCCGCACTCCTTCCACATACGGATGATGTGGTTGTCCTCGGCCTTGAGTTGTTCGAGCAAGTCGAAAGCCCTGTCGCAGAGAGTCTCGTCGCCCGTGTGCCGCCCATAGGCGAAGAGCATGGGGATGGCGGTGTTGATCATGAGCAGGTTGATGGAGAAAGGCGACAGGCTCTTGGTGTTGTGGGCACTCTCCGAACCGAAGGTGTAGTGGGTGGTCCAATAATCCGTCACGTGAGTGGAGAGATTACGCTTGAGGTCATCCACCGTCTTACATTCCACCAACTGACTGAGCGACGTCTTGCGCTCGTGATAGAGCGTGGCAAGTTGTGATATGCGGATATGCGGAAAGTTCTGCGGCCGCAATCGCAGGAATCGCCACATGGTGCGGTCGATAGGCGTGAGCGAGAACTTATGGGCGAGATATTCGTATTCATTCTTTATCTTGGCGAAATATCCGTCGTTGAGAGCCGCAGGTTGATATTTTTCCGGGATGGCGTTAATATCAAGGAGCCCGGCCTGTCCGAGGAAGATAGCCTCCACCTGGAATATGTCGTCGCGATGGTGAGCCACCTGATTGAGCGGCACGTTGAACGCCCAGTGCTCAAAGGCATCGCCATTGATACCGAAACCATAGTTGCGGGCGAGGGTGATGAAATATGCATCCTCCCACGAGCCGTTGGCTCTCTCGGCGCGTCGGGCTATGGCTTCGGTCTTGCGCTCAAGTCGCTCGGTCTGCAGTGCCGCCATCCACGAATGAACGATGAGCGAGGTGAGCTCGGGTACAATGCGATAGCAAGGCGGATAGGCATCGGCAGAGAGCAGTTCCTTGTAATTGAGCGTCACCGTCATCGGGACGCAAAGTTTGATTTGGGGTATAAACTCCCCCCGACTGTTGGTGACGTTGCAGTCGTCGTCCTCCACCACATGCAGCACAACGTTGTCGTAGGCGGGGTCGGTGTCGTGACCATGCCGAAACCAGTCCTTCGAGTGTTCGTGTATCTCGACGTTGCCCACCCACATCGTCTCGCCAATGCGCAGTTTGGCGTTGAAGAAGTCGGGCCCCGAATTGCGGTTATGCAGTCCAGGGTCGATAATCTCCACATCCCTACCATCGGTGGTGGCGAGGTCGGACAGGGGCAGTATCTTGTGTTTCCACACGTATTGCAACAGTTGTTCCATTGTCTGAATGATAGAAAGAATTGCTACAAAGGTAATGAAAGTAGTGCATTTAGCAAAGCAAAATGCCAACTTTTTGCAACTTTTCCACGTTTTTTTCTCATTTTTATCGTCTTTTCCACTTTTTTTGTCCCTTTTTGGTTGGTTTATGGGATAAAAACACTAACTTTGCAGTCGATTTTCAACCCCCATATAATATAATAAGGAGAAAGAACATGAAGATAGCATTGATTGGCTATGGCAAGATGGGCAAGATGATAGAGCAGATTGCCATCAGCCGAGGTCACGAGATTGTCAGTATCATTGACATCGATAACCAGCAGGACTTCGACAGTCCGGAGTTTGCATCCGCCGACGTGGCGATAGAGTTCACAGCCCCCCATGTGGCTTACGGCAACTACCTCAAGGCATTCAGCCATGGGGTGAAGGTGGTGAGCGGTTCGACGGGATGGATGAACGACCACAAGGCCGACGTGGAGCGACTGTGCAATGAGGAGGGCAACACCCTCTTCTGGGCATCCAACTTCTCGATAGGAGTGGCAATATTCTCGGCGGTCAACCGCTATCTTGCCAAGATAATGAACGGATTCCCGCAGTATGACGTCGAGATGGAGGAGGTACACCACATACACAAGCTCGACGCCCCGAGCGGCACTGCCATCACCCTGGCCGAGGAGATTGTGGCCGACCTTGACCGCAAGAGCGACTGGACCAAGGGCACACTGCTTGCCCCCGACGGAACAGTGAGCGGCGAGAAACAAGCGGCAGCCGACAAACTGCGCATCGACAGTATCAGGCGCGACGAGGTGCCGGGAATACACACCATCAAATACGACAGTGAGGCCGACTCAATCACCATCACCCACGATGCCCACTCGCGCAAGGGATTTGCCCTTGGGGCTGTGCTCGCTGCCGAGTTTACGAAGGATCACAAGGGATTGCTCACAATATCCGACATGTTTAAGTTTTAACTTTTATTGATGTAGTATTTCAGATTGTCATATAGTCTAAGAAACAGAATATGAATCATTAGACTACAAAAATACAGAAAATGGAAGATTTGAAGAAAAAGAAACTCAACATGAAGGTGCAATGGGCAAAGTTTGCCATTGTGATGGTGCTATACATAGCCTTCCTCATTTGGCTCAAGAGCTGGCTTGGCGTCATCGTCATCCCGTTTATTTATGATGTTTATATCACCAAGAAGATAAAATGGCAGTGGTGGAAGGACGCCGACGGCCCCGTGAGATTCGTGATGTCGTGGGTGGACGCATTGGTGTTCGCACTCGTGGCAGTGTATTTCATCAACCTGTTCTTCTTCCAGAACTACGTCATTCCGTCGAGTTCGCTGGAGAAATCATTGCTCACAGGCGACTACCTCTTCGTGAGCAAGGTGAGCTACGGACCACGTATCCCCGAAACCCCATTGACCATGCCCCTCACGCAGCACACTCTGCCAGTGGTGGACTGCAAGTCGTATATAGAGTGGCCACACTGGGACTACCGCCGTGCCAAGGGATTGGGAAAGGTGGAGCTAAATGACATCGTGGTGTTCAACTATCCCGCAGGCGACACATTGTGTTCGGCACCGCAGTATCAGGCTGCCGACTACTATCAGATGTGCTACGGCATTGGTTATCAGGTATATCCCCAAAGGCCTAATCCCGACTCGCTCTCGTATGAGCTAAGGGAGAAGTATTTCTCAACCATATACAATGCCGGACGCGACATCATCCTGCAGAACAAAACAGAATATGGCGACATCATCACCCGTCCCACCGACCGCCGCGAGAACTACGTGAAGAGGTGCGTGGGACTGCCCGGACAGACCTTGCAGATAAAGAACCGCATCATCTATCTCGATGGAAAGGCAAACAAGGAGCCGGACAACGTGCAGTATTCATACTATGTGAAGCTGAAGCAGAGAATTCCCGAGGAACTGATGGAGGAACTTGGTATCTCGATGGAAGACCTCACAAGCCTGAACACCGCAGGCTATCTGCCGCTGACCAAGCGCGCAGTGGCTGTGCTCTCGCAGAGAAAGGACATCGTGGAGACTATCACCATCAACACCGACGCCTCGGACACAGACATATATCCCCTGAACGGAAATATGCACTGGACACGCGACAACTACGGACCGATATGGATACCTGCCAAGGGCAAGAGCATCAATCTCACCCTCGACAACCTCGCCATTTACGAGCGACCCATCCGCGTGTATGAGAAAAACGACCTGAAGGTGAAGGACGGACGCATATACATCAACGGCAAAGAGGCGAAGAGCTATACATTCAAGATGGACTACTACTGGATGATGGGCGACAACCGCCACAACTCTGCCGACTCAAGATATTGGGGATTCGTGCCCGAAGACCACGTGGTGGGCAAGCCAATCTTCATTTGGTGGTCGAGCGATCCCGACCGCTCGGGATTTGGAGGCATCAGATGGAACCGCATCTTCAATTTCGTGGATAATATCAAGTAATCACAATTCAGAGAGTGAAAGCATTACTCGCAACAACATATTTCGGTCCTGTTCAGTGGTATCAGAAGCTGAACAGGGCCGATTGCGCATATATAGAGCAATATGACAGCTATCGCAAGCAGACATATCGCAACAGATGCGTGATTGCAACCACCAACGGACTGCAGGCACTCACAATCCCAGTGGAACGTCCCAACACCGGACTACATTCCACCATGATGAAAGACCTGCGCATCAGCGACCACGGCAACTGGCGACACCTGCATTGGCACGCCCTCATGAGCGCATATTCCGAATCACCCTTCTTCGAATATTATGCCGATGACATCCGGCCGTTTTTCGAGAAGAAATGGGATTATCTATATGACTTCAATATGGAGGCTTGCGAGACGGTGTGCTCACTGCTTGACATCCACCCGAATATCCGCAAGACATCTGAATATACAAAAAAAGAAGACCTCCCCGAAGACATCATTGACTTCAGGGAGGCCATCGACCCCAAGCATCCCGGGGAGGATGCCGACTTCGTGCCCCGAAGATATTATCAGGTGTTTGAGCGCAAGACAGGATTTCTGCCTAATCTAAGCATCCTCGACCTGCTCTTCAACATGGGTCCCGAAGGGATTTTCTATTTGTGACAAATCACATTACTTGCGATAGCCGCACTTCGGGCATACGCCGTTCTCGTCGAGAGAGATGCCGCAGAACGGGCAACGGTCGATCTGTTTTCTGTCGCTGAACTCGCATGAGGCAGCGTTGACACCGCTGGTGAAGGTTATCTTGGCGATGTTGAGCTTGTCTTTCAAGAGGTCATAGACAATCTTGATCATGCCCTCAACCGTCATCGTCTCCTTGGTGACGACAAGACGAGAGTCGGGATAAGCCTGTGCCAGTTCGGTCTTGAATGCCTCGCCCTTCATGGTGTTGCATGGGTGCCCGTTCTTGATGCCCTGTTTTTCATACACATCAAGGATAGCCGGCAGCAGTGGGTCGTCCTGACGCAGGATGAGAGCGTGGTCGAAATTCTTCAGTACGTCCCATGCCACCTTCTGTATCTCGTTGCATGGATATACCATGTTAACTCCCTCATTCACTGAGTCCTCTACCTCGATGGTCAGAACGCCTGTGTGGCCGTGAAGATACTGTGCCTCGCCCTGGAAACCATAGAATCTGTGTGCATACTGCAAATCAAATGTCGTGATACTTCTCATAATAAGTCTCCTTTTAATCTTTAATGGGTTAATAATTATTTTCTTTTCTGGTGCAAAGTTACGAATTATATTTCTATTATGCAAACTGAATTTTTCTATTAGATTATAGATTTTATCTATCAATACTTGAACGAACTGCCACCGAGGAACTCACGGAGCAATGATGTGGGCGGCACTTGGCGGTCGGCTATCGGGCGGATATACTTTAGGAATTTCTTCAGACGATAGGCAGTGGCATACTCCTCGCAATTTTCGGGCACCTGCTCCAATATCGGTTCGGCCTGCAACTTTATCACCGCCAATTCGAACAGCATCGCCGTGTTGAACATCACGTCGGCATTCTCCTGGAAGGGGAATATCCACTTGTTTTCGCCCGCTCTCACCGACGGCCAGCGGCGGATGGTCTCCTGTGCGCTAACTCCACGATACTTGTAGTCGCGGATGATGCGACGCAGAAGGCGGTTGTCGGTGGTGGGGATATAATTGTGATCGTCGATGAGGATGGTGGTGAGCGCCGAGGCATATACGCGATATTTCTTTTCCTCGGGTATCTGAGCCGTAAGAGTGGGGTTGAGGGCGTGAATACCTTCCACCACGAGTATCTCGTCGTCCTTCAGTCGGAGTCGCTTTCCGCTCTTCTCGCTCTTTCCCGTCTGGAAATTATATTTTGGCAGTTCCACCTCCTCGCCGGCAAAGAGGGCGTTCATCTGCTCGTTGAGCAGCGGGATGTTGAGGGCATTGACATGCTCGAAGTCATAGTCGCCGCTCTCGTCCTTTGGGGTCAGTTCGCGGTCAACGAAATAGTCGTCGAGCGATATGCCTACGGGCTTGATGCCATTGGTGAGCAACTGTATCGACAGACGCTTGCACGTCGTGGTCTTGCCGCTCGACGAGGGACCCGCTATCAGCACCATCCTCACGTCCTTGCGACTGGCTATCTCGTCGGCTATCTTGGCAAGCTTCTTCTCCTGAAGGGCTTCGGAAAGGTTGATGAGGTCGGTGCTGAACCTATGCTCCACAGCCGAGTTGAGGTCGCCGATGGTGCGCAATCCCAGGATATTCTGCCAGCGGTGGTGCTCCTTGAATATCTCGAAGAGTTTGTCTTGGCGTATCAGTTCGCCCAACTGCGAGGGGTCTTTCTGCGAGGGGATGCGCAGGAGCATGCCGTCGTAGTATCTCACCAACTCGAAGAGGTGTATCTGAGAGGTGTTGACGAGCAATGTGCCGTAATAATAATCCTTGTATCCGTCGATGTCGTAATATTCGGTGTAGAGCTTGCCGGTGCTTTTCAGCAGCTTCACCTTGGTGTCGTCGCCAAGGTCGCCAAACATCTTGATGGCTTCCTCAGTGGTACATTCATGGCGCACAATGGGCAACTTGGCGTCGATAATCTCCTTCATCCTACGCGAGATGCGCTCCACATCCTCATCCGTGAAGGCACGACCGAGCTGAAGGTCGCAGTAATAGCCATTCGACACGGGGATGTCGATCACCATCTTCTTGTCGGGATAAAGTTCCG
>JBJEAY010000628.1:0-6829 GCA_051869575.1 Prevotella sp.
TAAACTCCTTGAACTCCTTGAACTCCCCAAAAATAAAAATGTAAAACTAATAAAGATATGAAACTGAAAATTGCAGTTCTCGCGGGCGATGGTATCGGCCCCGAGATTATGGAACAAGGCGTGGCAGTGATGAGTGCCGTCGCCGAGAAATTCGGACATGAAGTGGAATACAAGGAAGCCCTCTGCGGTGCTCATGCAATCGACGAGGTAGGCGACCCCTTCCCCGAAGAGACATTTAAGGTGTGCGAAGAGGCCGACGCAGTGCTCTTTGCCTCCGTAGGTGACCCAAAGTTTGACAACAACCCCTCTGCCAAGGTGCGCCCCGAACAGGGTCTGCTCGCCATGCGCAAGAAGTTAGGTTTGTTTGCCAACATCCGTCCTGTCACTACCTTCGATTGCCTCGTCCACAAGTCTCCGCTCAAGGACGAGATTGTGCGTGGTGCCGACTTCATCTGCATCCGCGAACTTACCGGCGGTATGTACTTCGGCAAGAAGCAGGAGCCTTCAATCAATGCCGATGGCGTTGAGGATGCTCTCGACACCAACTACTACTCGCGTCCCGAGGTGGAGCGCATCTTGCGCGTGGGCTATCAGTATGCCCGCCAGCGTCGCAAGCACCTCACCGTGGTGGATAAGGCCAACGTACTTGCATCAAGCCGTCTGTGGCGCAAGATTGCACAGGAGATTGCCCCCGAATATCCCGACGTCGAGACCGACTATATGTATGTGGATAATGCAGCCATGCGTATGATTCAGGATCCCAAGTTCTTCGACGTGATGGTCACCGAGAACACCTTCGGCGACATCCTCACCGACGAGGGTTCGTGCATCACCGGTTCGATGGGTCTTCTGCCCTCAGCCTCCACTGGCAGCAGCACTCCCGTCTTCGAGCCTATCCATGGTTCGTGGCCTCAGGGCAAGGGCTTGAACATCGCCAATCCCTTGGCTCAGATTCTCTCTGTGGCAATGCTCTATGAGTATTTCGACCTCAAGGAGGAGGGTGCTCTCATCCGCAAGGCTGTTGACGCCTCACTCGACCAGAACGTGCGCACTCCCGAGATTCAGGTTGAGGGTGGTGCAAAGTATGGCACTAAGGAGGTAGGCGCATGGATTGTTGACTACATCAAGAAAGCATGATCAGAACAATAATCATCACAATGCTGCTGACCCTCATTGGGGTTGGCAGCATTTTTTCTCAGACACAGAAGGAATCTTCTTTGACACAGAAGGAATGGCGCGACTCGCTTTCTGTGCTCAACCGTCAGATAATGTCGTCCGAGTATTCATCCGACCTCTATCTGCGCAAGGCTGCCGTCAATCTCGAACTCCAGCAGTGGGATTATGCCATCGAGACATATAACGACATCCTGAAGCGCGAACCGTCCAATCCAGCCGCTCTCTTCTATCGTGGTTATGCCAATGGCAAGATGCGTCGCTACGAACTCGCCGCCAACGACTATCGCTCATTCCTCAAGGTGGCTCCCGAGAATATTGATGGCATGCTCGCCTTGGCTTTTATCTGCATCAAGCAAGGCAAGAACAACGAGGCGATGGACAACTACAACCGTATCATCGAGATATTCCCCGACCACTCCGTGGCATACGCATCAAGAGCGTTGCTCGAATCTGAAGACGGATTTCTCGATGCCGCCCTCATGGATTGGGACAAGGCCATCGAATACGACGCCAAGAATATCGACTATGTCGTCTCCAAGGCCGCCCTCCTCATCCGCATGAACCGCAAGGCCGATGCCCGCCGCACTCTCGACGAGGCTGTCAAAAAAGGTGCTCCCCGCGGTCAGCTCCAGGAATACTATAACAAAGTGAAATAACATAGCCCTTTCATAGCTTGGCTGCACCTGAATACAAATATGTAGCAAAAAAAATCTCATAATTCTGTAGTTTTTTGTTGGAATGTGTAGTCAAATGAACAAAAAACATAAATTATTGAGAATATGAAAACATTAAAATTGATTTTGCTTGGACTTGTGGCAGCAACTGCTACATCCAGCGCCCAGCCCAAGATGAAGGGCTATGACAAAGAGAACATGGACTTGAGTGTGAAACCCGGTGCCGACTTCGTGCAATATGCCACCGGCACATGGCTCAAAAACCATCCCCTCGATGCAGAGCACATGACCAACGGTGCGTTTATGGATCTCTACGACCTCAACCAAAAACAGATCAACGAACTGATCCTTCTGTTTGCCAACGAACCGCAGAAGCCTGGCACATTGGGCTATAAGATTGGTACATTATATAATCTTATGATGGACAGCGTGCGACTCAACCGCGAGGGATATGCACCACTGAAGCCCTATCTTGAGAAATTGCGCAACGTGAAAGACCGCAGCGAATATTTCCGCCTCACTGCCGAAATGGATCGTCGAGGCGAAAACACAATGATGTTCTCATGGGGCGTACAGGCCGACTTGCGTAATGCCGGACACTATGTTGTGAATGTGGGTCAGGACGGACTCGGTCTTGGTGTTAAGGATTATTATATCAATGACGACGATCAGACAAAGGCAGTGCGCGAGGCATACAAGGCCTACGGCAGGAAACTGTTCTCGCTCATAGGATATAGCGATGAGGAGGCAGCCAAGAAGGTTGACGCCGTGATGGCTATCGAGAACCGTATAGCCAAGGCGAGCTACGACAAGGTGAAACTTCGCGACATCAACGCCAACTATCACAAATATTCTTATGCCCAACTGCTGAAGGAGTTCCCCGGCATCGACTGGACAATGCTGTTCTGGGTGAGCGGTTGCCCGACGTTCGACGAGATTGTCGTTCAGCAGCCCGAACCCATCCACGAGGTGGAGAAGATCCTCGCCGAGACATCCCTCGACGACCTCAAGTCTTATGCCGAGTCGCGTATTGTGGGCGGAGCAGCAAGTGCATTGTCAGATGATTTCCGTCAGGCATACTTCGACTTCAGCAGGATAATGAGCGGTCAGCAGCAGGACATGCCCCGCTGGAAGCGTGCCAACGGATTGGTGAACAGTGTGCTTGGCGATGCCATCGGTCAGATGTACTGTGCCAAGTATTTCCCCGAGTCGAGCAAGAAGCGCATGACAGAGATTGTGAGCAATCTGCAGAAAGCCCTCTCGCAGCGCATCAGCGAGACAACATGGATGAGCGATGCCACCAAGGCTCAGGCCAAGGACAAGCTCGACAACTTCATCGTGAAGATTGGTTATCCCGACAAGTGGAGAGACTATACCAACCTCGTGGTCAACGACACACTGTCACTCTATGAGAATCTTGCCAATATAAGCGAGTATTTCCTTCTCGACCGACTCAACAAGAGGGTGGGGAAGATGGTGGATAAGCAGGAGTGGCTCATGTCGCCGCAGACCATCAATGCATATTATAATCCCACCACCAACGAGATTTGCTTCCCGGCAGGAATCCTTCAGCCTCCCTTCTTCGACCCCGAAGCCGACGATGCAGTCAACTATGGAGCCATTGGTGCAGTTATTGGTCATGAGATGACCCACGGATTCGACGACCAGGGATGCCAGTTTGACAAGACCGGACAGCAGCGCAACTGGTGGACTGCCGCCGACAAGACTGCCTACGAGAAGCGCACCAAGGTGCTTGAGGATTATTTCTCGGGTATTGAGGTTATCAACGGCAAGAAGATCAATGGCAAGCAGACCCTCGGTGAGAATATCGGAGACAACGGAGGATTGCATGTTGCATTGCGCGCCATGCACGACGACAACGGAGTGGCAGGCGACATCGACGGACTCTCTGCCGACCAGCGTTTCTTCCTCGGTTGGGCTCGTATATGGGCAAGCAACAACCGTCCTGAATATTCCGACATGCTGTTGAATATGGATGTTCACTCGCCCAATTCGGCTCGTGTCAATGGTGCTCTGCCGCATATCGACGAGTGGTACACCGCCTTCAACATCAAGAAATCAGACCCTCTCTTCATCCCGAAGAACAAGCGTGCAAGGGTATGGTAATCAAAGATATTGACCCATAGGTCGGAATATTGACCCGAGGAGTGCAAGGACTTCGGAGAGGCGTGGAGATGTCGCTGTAAGAGAACGTAAAAAAAGCCACGGAACAGGGCGAACCTGATTCCGTGGCTTTGTTGTATGTAGTCAGCTGCTTATTAGCAGATGGTGACGGCTGTGAGCCAGTCGAAGATGCAGCTGCATACGCCGAAGAGGACGATGCCAACAGTGCAGATGGCAAGAGCCAACTTGGTGTTGAAATCGCTCTTGAAGGTGGGCAGCGGCGACTCTGTCGGGATGATGTACATCGCCTTGACGATGAGCAGGTAGTAGTAGAGACTCACCACGGTGTTGACCAGGGCGATGAACACTACAAAGTATGCCCAGAACGAACCCTGCTGTGCTGCCGCCATGAAGACGAAGAACTTGGAGAACATTCCGGCAAACGGGGGAATACCTGCCAACGAGAACAATGCCAACGTCATGAGGAACGCCAACTTGGGGTTGGTCTGATAGAGTCCGTTGTAGCAGCTCATCTTGGTGGTGCCGGCACCGCGTGTCTCAACAACGTTGATGACGGTGAACACCGACATGTTGGCAACTACATATACGAGCACATAATACATCAGTGCCGATACACCCATATTGCTGCTGCCAATGGCGGCGAGCATGATATATCCAGCCTGAGAGATAGAGCTGAACGCCATGAAGCGCTTGAGCTCGTTCTGACGGATGGCAAAGAGGTTGCCGATGGTGATGGTGAGCACGATGACGATGTAGAGCATATACTCGTAATACTCAACCACAGGCGAGAATACCTTCATGAGGATAGCCATCAAAGTGAAGGTGGCGGCTCCCTTGGAGATGACGCTCAGATAACCCGTAACGGCAGTTGGCGCACCCTGGTAGGTGTCGGCTGTCCAGAAGTGGAACGGAACAAGAGAAATCTTGAATCCGAGTCCGCTGAAGAAGAAGACGAGACCCATGATGACGAGCGGGGTGGCTGTGAGATTGTCCATCACGTCGCTGAAATAGAGTGTGCCGGTGGCTGCATAGAGGAACGAGATGCCATAGAGCATCACACCGCTTGAGAAGGTGGCGGTGAGGACAAACTTGGCAGCTCCCTCAGCCGACTCCTTGCGATACTTGTTGAGGGCTACCATACATGCCATAGGCACGGAAGCCATCTCAAGACCGAGGAAGAACATCAGGAAATTGCCCGCAGACATCATCATATACATACCGAGGAGGGTGGAGAGGGTGAGAGTGTAGAACTCACCACTGACGCGCTTAACCTCATCCTGCACAAGCCACGACTGAGCCATCACCACCACGATGAATGTGCCGGCGGTGAGGATGCCCTTCATGGCGTTGCATGCGGCAGAGGCCTCATAGAGTCCGCTGAACGCTTCGGCAGGAGCGGCAGTGAAGCACACCACCGTCTGAGCGAGCAGTGCGATATACATCAGCAGGCTGGTGTAGCAATGCTTTCTTTCGCCCTTGAAGATAAGGTCGGCGAGAAAGACTATCACGAGGGCAAGCATGAGAGTTGCCTCGGGTATCATGTTAAAAAACTGACTGTAATCCATTGTTTCCTACTGATTATATGTTTTGACTTAATACGTTGATAATCGGATTGACGGCATCGCCGATGACATTGCTTGCCCACATAGGAGCCAGACCGAGTCCGGCAACACATGCGATAAGGCAGCATACGGCGAAGCGCTCGTCCCATGTGGCGTCGGTAAGTTCGAGGTAGTGCTTGTCGGCAACTTCTCCGTAGAGAATCTTACCAACAACGCGCAGGATATAAACCGCGGTCACTACAATCGACATACAGGCGATGATGGTGCATGCGCTGTGGAATGTGCCTGCATTCTCGAACGAACCCACGAAGATGGTCATCTCAGCCACGAAGCCCGAGAAACCGGGGAGTCCGAGGTTGGCAAGACCGGCAATGACATATCCTACGGCGAGGAATGGCATAATCTTCATCAAGCCTCCAAGGCGGCGAACGTCACGGGTGTGAGTGCGTCCGTAGATCATACCGATGAGGGCGAAGAAGAGGGCTGTCATGAGTCCGTGAGAGAGCATCTGCAGGATGGCACCTGTGCAAGAGGTGCGGGTCATCATCAGCAGGGCGAAGAGAACGAGACCGCAGTGAGACACCGACGAATAGGCGTTGATGTACTTGAGGTCGGTCTGAACGCAAGCCGAGAGTGCACCATAGACCACAGAGATGGTGGTGAGGATAAGGAATATCCAAGCCAACTCATTGGCGGCATCGGGCAGCAGATACATAGCCACGCGGAAGCAACCGTAGCCTCCTAACTTCATGAGCACACCGGCGTGGAGCATAGACACTGCAGTGGGCGCAGAGGCATGACCATCGGGCGACCATGTGTGGAACGGGAACATTGCGCCGAGCACACCGAATCCGATGAAGATGAAGGGGAAGAACACCTTCTGCACCTCGGGGGCGATGTTGTGCATGGCGGCAATCTCGTTGACATTCATTGTCGTGGCACCGCTGAAGAAGTAGATGCCGAGAATACCGATAATCAGCAATGCCGAACCTCCCATAAGCATCAGGGTGAGCTTCATGGCTGCATATTCCTTGTTGCCGCTACCCCAAACACCGATGAGAAGATACATCGGGATGAGGGCAACCTCGTAGAACATGAACATGGTGAAGAGGTCGGTGCAGATAAAGAATCCGAACACACCCGTTGACAGCAGCGTGAACCAGAGGAAATACTCCTTGGTGAGCGGTTTAAGCTGCCAAGAGGCGAATGTACCGGTGAAGACGATTACGGCAGAGAGCAAGAGCATGACAACCGAAATACCGTCAACAGATC
>JBJEAY010000629.1:0-6812 GCA_051869575.1 Prevotella sp.
TATCGTCTTGCTGGTGATTATTATCGGTGGCATCATACTGATGATTGCGGTGAACTTTATCTTGTCGATTATCAGACGCATACGTCGTGGCAGATACGACGATGATGATTATTTCGATACCGAAGATAATGTACGTCGTCATTCCAATCAGTATCATTTCCGTGGCCCTGAAACGTCTTATAGCAATACTGCTCGCAGTGCTCAACGTGAAGAAGCTCGTCAGTCATCCTCCAACAGTAATTCTTCTGAACAGGAGATTATTGTTGACATGCGCGATGCTCAGGTTGCCAATCGTCAGATTATCTCCGACGACGAAGGCGAATATGTTGACTTTGTCGAAGAGAAATAAAGTTATTAATCCGTGATAATCCGTGTTTTCCGTGCCTAAATAAATAACCCGTGTTTTCCGTGCCTAAAATACGAAACTCACTTCCTTGAATTCATATTCCGAGAGAGTGCCGTCGGTGCGGCGTAGGACGAGGTGACCGTTGGGTAGGATAGAATCGTATTCTGCCTCAAACTCCCCGTTCTTGTCGCGGTATTTATGTTCTCCGGTGCGTCGATACAACAATCGCTCGTATTCCCTCAGTATAGGTGCATAATCTTCATTAGTGATATATCCAAACCAATGTGCAATCTCCTCGGCTATGTCGTCGAGCAGGGCGTCGCGGTCATATTCACGCCCGTTTATCTGTGCCATCGACACAGGATTCGGTGCGTCGCTGATGAACGTCATCTGATTCACATTAATGCCCACGCCCCCGATAAACTCATTCACCATCTCCCCTTTGATAGTACATTCCGACAGGGTGCCACTCATCTTCCTGTCGCCATAGTATATGTCATTAGGCCATTTTATCAAGCATTTGTTACTGTCGCCAAGCCTTTGCTTGAGCACTCTGCACACAGCCACCGACACCGTCTGAAGCAACAAAAATTGCTCTGAGGCTTTCACCCTCCATGGCATGCACTTCACACTGAACAACAGATTTTTCCCCCTCTCGCTCTCCCAATGACTGCCTCCCTGCCCCTTGCCTGCGGTCTGATAATCCGTAGTCACAAAGAGAAAATCTACGTCCGGCATCATAGGCGTGTTGCGTAGCCAGTTGTTCGTGGAGTCGGTCACATCGAGCTTTTGCACATAATATTTGAATACAGTTTGACTTATTTTCATTTTTTTCTTTGGATAATTAAACAAAAAGTGTTACCTTTGTCGCCATGGAACAGAATGACCAGACAAGAAAAGACGAAAACTTCATGCGCAAGGCATTGGCAGAGGCGCATGAGGCATACAAGGCAGGCGAGATACCCGTTGGAGCTGTCGTGGTGTGTCGCGACAGGATAATCTCCCGCGCCCACAATCTCACCGAGACACTCTGCGATGTCACCGCCCATGCCGAGATGCAAGCCATAACCTCCGCCGCCAACACCCTTGGCGGCAAGTATCTCACCGAATGTACGCTCTACGTCACCGTAGAGCCATGCGTGATGTGTGCCGGAGCGATAGGGTGGGCGCAGATACCACGCATTGTATATGGTGCTGCCGACGACAAGCGTGGTTTTCGCCGTTATGCTCCCCAAGCCCTACATCCCAAGGCAGAGGTCGTAGGAGGTGTGCTCGAAGCCGAATGCTCCGAGCTTATGAAGGATTTTTTCCGCAGCAGGCGTTAGTTTTTGCTGCCGCCTCCCTCGAATGTGTTGTAAGTGTTTCCTAAGTCAGGATTGTCGCCCATATAGGTATCCGACGTGATGGTCTGCTTGATGATTCGCTGGTTGTATTCCTTGCGAATAGGACCGTTGCGCAGAATGAAGTCGTTGAAGTTGACCGTAGGAATCACCAGTCCAAAGATACCGACGGCGGCACGTGCGCCACGCGAGTTGAAGTTGCTGATGATATATGCCGTCGAGAAGAACGTGTGATGATATATTTCCACACGGTTGAACTTCTTGAAGTCAGCCAGTATGGTGTCCTTCTTCGCCGAGTCGGTTTCATGGCTGATGGTGGCGATACCGTTGCGCACGATGTCGTCCGACTTGTCGCCAGGCACTCCGTGGCTGTCCTGTATGCACTGACACACACCGTCGAGCGTACCATACATCATCTGTTCGTCAGATGGGATTGTCAGTTTGGCAGCCAGCATAAAAAGCAGTATCACTGCCACAAGCATGATTACCTTTGCGAGGCAACTTTTCTTGATCTCTGCAGCGAGTGTCTCCTTGTGATACTCGCTCTTGTTGGTTTGTATTCCGTTGTTCATATACTTTGGTTTTTGTTATTTGAGTCTGTTTTAATCGTGATTGTGTATGAGGTTCATGAATTCCTGTCGAGTCTTGGCTTGGTTGAACGCACCGCTGAAGTCGCTCGTGGTGGTTATGGAGTTCTGCTTCTCCACTCCCCTCATCTGCATGCACATGTGCTTTGCCTCCACCACTACCATCACTCCCAAGGGGTGTAGTGTCTCCTCGATGCATTGCTTTATCTGTAGTGTCATTCTCTCCTGCACCTGCAGTCGATGCGAGAAGATGTCCACCACCCTGGCAATCTTGCTCAGCCCCGTGATATATCCGTTGGGGATATATGCCACATGCACCTTACCGTAGAATGGCAGCATGTGATGCTCGCACAGCGAGAAGAAGTCGATGTCCTTCACTATGACCATCTGACTGTAGTCTTCCTTGAACAGGGCGTCGGTGAGCACCTTGTGCGCATCCATCCTGTATCCACGAGTGAGCACCTGCATAGCCTTTGCCACGCGCATTGGAGTCTTTTCAAGTCCCTCGCGCAGAGGGTCTTCGCCGAGCAGTTGGAGTATATCCTTGTAGTGCGACGCCAACTGCTCGAGTCCGTCACGATATTCGGTTTCTGGATTCATTATTAGTATTGTACACTGATTTTGCCTTTCACTATCGAAGCCTGCTTATATCCCATCTCCCTGATTTCCACCAGCATGGCATGAGCCTCCTCGTATGTGCGGAAGTTACCTACACGGCATATCCATCTTGGTGAGTAGAAATGCACGTAGATAGGCTGCTCGGGAAATCGGCGCTTGATGGCGTTGCCCACGTTCTCCGCCGCCTGGCGGTCGTTGCGTGTGTTGCCTCCGGTGAAGGCCTGCACCCTGTATCCCGTCACCTTGTAGCTGTTCTTCATCACCTTCTTGCTCATGTCCGGTTCTTCGATTGTCGAAGAGGAAGCAGGTGGTGTAGTCGTTGTTGAGGCGGCAGGCTCTTTCTTTGTTGAGGCTGCCGGTTCCTTCTTTGTTGAGGCGGCAGGTTCTTTCTTGTTTACGACAGTGGTTTTGGCTGTTATGTCGCCATTGACGAGTTTGTCGATTGCCGCATCCTGGGTCACGGTCACGACAGCCTTGTCCTTGGCGGGCTTTTTGAGCCTGTCGAGGAATGTCTGTGCCTGGGCTCTGCCGAGGCACACGGTTGTCAATATGGCAATAACGGCAATTCTTTTCATCTGTTGTTTTTGTTTTTTTGAGGGGGAGTTTAAGGAGTTCTGGGTGTTATTTAAGGAGTTCAAGGAGTTTAAAGGAGTTAAAGACAATAGTATTGTTGTCTTATCGTCCATTTATGCTATTCTCATGGTCAAAACATACGTCTTTAACTCCTTTAACTCCCTTAACTCCCTTAACTCCTTTAACTCCCTTAACTCCTTTAACTCCTTAAAATATCAATTACTTCTTCCAAGCGTCGATGATACCCTTGAAGTCGGCAGCCTTGAGAGAGGCACCGCCAATGAGTCCACCGTCGATGTCGGGCTTTGCAAACAGTTCGGGAGCGTTGCTTGCCTTGCAGCTGCCACCATAGAGGATGGAAGTGTCTTCGGCAACAGCCTCGCCATACTTCTCGGCTACGCAGCTGCGGATGAAGGCGTGGATTTCCTCTGCCTGCTCAGCAGTGGCAGTCTTGCCAGTACCGATGGCCCAGATTGGCTCGTAGGCGATAACGATGTTCTTGAATTCCTCGGCAGAGAGGTTGAACACACTGCCCTCGAGTTCTGCCTTGCACACCTCGTTCTGCTTGTTGGCCTCGCGCTCAGCCAAGCTCTCACCGATACAGAAGATAACCTTCAGACCGTTCTTCAGAGCCAGCAGCACCTTCTCCTTGAGAATCTCGGGAGTCTCGTTGTAATACTCGCGGCGCTCAGAGTGGCCGAGGATTACATACTGTGCACCAGTGCTCTTCACCATTTCGGCAGACACCTCGCCTGTGAAGGCACCCTTCTCCTTGTCGGCGCAGTTCTCGGCGCCAAGACCGATGATGTCCTGGTTGAGGAACTGGGCAATGCTTGCCAAGTGAATAAACGGAGTGCAGATTACTACACCACAGTTGGGCTTTTCAGCCGACAATGTCTCGTTGAGCTCCTTGGCAAGAGCGATACCGTCCTGCAGGTTCATGTTCATCTTCCAGTTACCTGCTACAATTTTTTTTCTCATTTTTCTTTTCTTTTTTAAAAGTTTGTATATAATACTTGATTCTTCCTTGCGTCTCACCCACGATGTCCATGCCCATAGCCTGTCGGCAAGTGTGAGCAGGAATAGCGGGATGACAAACCACGACAATATCCACGCAATGTTGCCCGACACCTGGTTTTGGGGCATTATGCCTATCGCCGAGTGTTGTATGTCCACCTTGGTCATGCTCTCGTCGGGCAGTGCGTTGTGGCTCCACTTGCCGATGATGCGCCCGTTGTGTATCACCACCAGTCCGGGGCTGCTTCTTATCACCGTGCGCAGCGTGGTGGCGTCGGTGAGGCAGAACGGATATTCCGCTCCCGTCATGTCCTTCCATCGCTCTATCTCCTTGTCGCTGCTCGCCGTGAGACAGTAGAAGGGCACCTTGTTCTCGCGTGCATAGTCGTAGATGCGGTTGATGTCGTTAAACTGCATGTTGTCCGACTTTTCGAGATATGGGGCGATGAGCAGCATGGTGTATCCCTTGCTGTCGATCACCTCGTCGGTGATGTCGTCGCCGTTGTCACATCTTGTTATAGAGAAGTCGTGTATCGGCGGCACATATCCCTTTGAGATCTCCACCGTTCGGCTGTCGATGAATGTCCATGTCGAGTCGGGGTAGTCGTCAAGCGTAAACTCACGCCTCTGTCCGTCCTTCTCCAGTATGAAGGTCGTCTCGAATTTCGGTTGTTCAGCCCCCTCGGGTATCTCCATGCCCTTGCGTATGTCAGCCCCCACGTAGTAGGGTCGGAAGTCAAACGGCGGCAGCATGTATAGACTGTATCCCGACAATGCGAGCACAAAGAGTATGGTGTAGTTGATCACCAACCATTGTGTGCTTCGGCTCACCAACCGCGGCATCCTCAGCGCATTTGGCAGCAGCACCGCCGTGGCAGCCGTTATGACCACGTTCTTGAAGAACGTCTGCCAGTTGCTAAGCACGATGGCATCACCAAAGCATCCGCAGTCGCTCACTGGATTGCTGATGGCGAGCCACAGGGTGAGCGGCGTCATCACCGCCATGAATGTCATTATCAGCCTCGTCACCAATCGTCGCCTGATGGCAAACAAGAGCAGCATGCCCAAGGTGAACTCAGTGGCCGACAGCAGCACCGATGCCAACAAGGCGAGCATTTCGGGCATGTATTCGCCCAAGTGCCATGCCGCCAAATAGTCCTCTATCTTTATCTGCGTGCCTATGGGGTCAACCGCCTTGACAAATCCCGAGAAGATGAATGTCAGGGCCACCACCAGTCGGCATAGGTTAATACCCAAGTTTGATAGCACCGAATACCGCATAGTTGATGATATCCATATAGTTGCCCTCCACGCCCTCGCTCACGAGGGTGGCGCCTCCCAGGTCCTCAATCTCCTTGATGCGCTGCAGTTTGGTGAGGATGAAGTCCGTGTAGCTGCTCACCCTCATTGCCCTCCACGCCTCGTCGTAGTCGTGGTTCTTGCGCTTCATCAGTTCGAGAGCCTCGTTGGCATATCTGTCATATAGGCTTAGGGCTTCCTCAACGGTGATATCCACCGTGTCGGCAAATCCCTTCTCAGTCTGTATCAGTCCCACGATGCCGTAGTTGATGAGAGCGATAAACTCCGGTCTTATTCCTTCGCCCACCTTCGACTCCTTCTTTATCTCCAAGCTTCTTATTCTCTTGGCCTTGATGAAGAGCTGGTCGGTGAGCGACGATGGCCTGAGTATTCGCCACGACGCACCGTAGTCGTGCAGTTTCTTCGCAAACAAGTCGCGACATTCAGCCATGATGGCTTCAAATTCCTTGTTAGTATCCATATTCGGGTGCAAAGTTACATAATTTTCTTTAAACAACCAAGGATAGAGGGCTATTCTTTTTGTTTTTTATGAATATATTTGATTTTTGCACATTGCATGTCGAATCTCACCTTCAGCGAGTCGAGTTTCATCTTCGTTCGGGTGAGCAGTTCGAGTTCGTCGGGCGTAGCCCTTAGTTCGGCCTTGTCCTTCTCCACCTTGTCCTTGATATACTTGTAGTCGAGGGTCACCCGCTGCAGAATGCTGTCGGTGAGGGCAAGGTCTTCCTGCGCCTCTTTCAGTGATATGTTCTGAAAGAGTCTCAGCGCCTTCTTCCTCGTCTCCACCGCACCGGGATACACCTTGCGCAGCGAGTCGATGGCAATCTTGGCGCGGTCGTAGCTGCCCTCGCTGAAATACTTCTCTGCCTTCACGAGCATGTCCTCGGCGGCTCTCTGTGCGTCGTTGCTGCTGCAAGCCGTCAGTGTCAGGGCAGCAGCCATACAAATGGTCATAATCAAACTATTCTTCATATGTCCTTAACTTCTTTAACTTCTTCGTTTCGAAATGCA
>JBJEAY010000630.1:0-6808 GCA_051869575.1 Prevotella sp.
TGGCTGTTGAACGCTTGTAGATTTCCCATTCAAGGCTTGTACCGTTATAAGAAGCCTTAGCCTTGATACCTGCATCTGGGGCGATAGTTCGTGTTTCTTCATCCATTCGGAAGTCATGCTCATCAAATGAATTGATGGAAAGAGACGGATTTCCTGCTGACAAGAAGTCATCTCCCAGTTCCTTGTTGCTGGCAAAGATGAAACTGAGTGCAATTTTCAGAGCGTCTATTAACGTTGACTTACCTGCACCATTACGCCCGATAACTATCGTAGTGCCAGGTGTGAATTCAAGATGATAGTGCTTGAAACACCTAAAGTCGGATATTGTAAGAGTCTGTATCTTCATATCTTCTATTGTTTTTTACTCGTCAAACTTCAAGATGTCTTTCTCGCCATAGCTGTTGACCATTGCCAACTGCTGTTTCAGCCATTTCTTGTAATCTGCCACGGAGAGCTTGCCCGTTGGCAACTGACTGCGCAATTTGCGTACTGTGGGTTGTGGCTGGGGTTGTGGCTGGGGTTGTGGCTGTGGGGCAGGACTTGGCGTGGGGGACTGAGGGGGAGTGGGATACGTGGTTTTGATTTCGGTGTCAAACACGTCAGCCTCGGTCTGCAGCTGTGGCAGCATCTTGATGGCATTGTCGATGTCGCGAAGCTGCAGGTGGCAGTGGCGGCAGCGGATGTCGTAGCCCTTCAACTCTATCTTCGTCACTGCGTAGCGGCGACACGTCTTCTGCTTGTCGTCAATCTTGGCAAGGAGTGAGGCGTTCCACTCCTTGGGATATTCCTCCGCCTTTTTGCGCACTTGCTCCAGTTTGCCGTCAAGTTCACAATAGCCTTGGGTCATCTGCTCGGCAAATTGCTGCATATATTGGTAATAAAGGTCGCGCACCTGCTGGAACACCTGCTGCATCTGCTGGTAGTTGTGTACGGGGTCGCTCTCCAACATCTTTGTGTAACGCTCGTTGAGCGAGTCGAAGGCCTGCATCGGTATGCCCACAAACTCCATTTCCTCCTTCACTTCAAGGAGATAGCCTTTCTGGTCGTCAATGGTCTTCAGGTTCTCATTGATGAAACTGATGTCCTTCTCAATCTTATCTATGGCTTGCACGAACTCCTCGTTGTCATTGTCGCCCAGGAAGGTGCGTGCCGTAGCGAAATAGTTGGTGTCGGTGACGGTCTTGGCATACTGCAGAAGCAAGTCCTTGGCGGCTATGCTCCGGCGGAAGAGCCGTTCGCGCTCGTCGTCGTTGCAGATGTTGGCGGTCACCTTCTGTATCTCAGTGACTGCCAACAGCCGGATGGCATCCACCAACTCAAAATCGTTCATGTTGTAGCTGAGGTTGCCGCCCGTGAGCTGCTTGTAGTTGCAGTCTTTCAGCGTATCTACGATGTTGCGCTTGTCGTTGTAGCTGAGGCTCTTGGTGACCGCCTTGAACGAGGCGCGCTGGAAGTTGCGTGAACTTTGGAAAGGTTCCCTCGCTCCGTCCTGCTGCCATGAATGGAACTCCAGGTTGTTGTATTTGATGATAATCTTGCTCGCGCGGAAGAGGGCAGCGAGAGTGGAGAATATGGTGCCGAAGGTGTAGCCCGTAGGTGCCGCCCCGAGGGCGCGCTCCAGGTCGGCTCCGTTCTTGTAGGTTGCCGTATGTGCCATCATCTCGGTGATGACGGGCAGCTGGTCGCCGATAAACTGCCCGGAAGTGTCGAAGAACATGAAGTCGGGCATCTGTCCGATAGTGTTCTGCAACTGATTGGCGTTGACTTTCAGCAGTTGCATGGCTATAGAGTCCTTCAATGCCCCGCTGAGTCGCTTGGTGTAGATGTTGCCATACATTTTCAGCTCCGTGTCCTTGATTATCTGAGGGGCACTCTGCTGTTGCATGATGTTCACGTTATATAGATAAACCAGCCTGCCCTCATCGTACGACTTTACTATGGCTTGCTCCAGCAGGGTCGTCTTGTCTTCGAGAGTGGCAACGATTTCGCCGACCACCTTCTTTTCCTCATCTGTAAGGTTTGGCACATCCTTGATGTAAAGGATGCGCAGGATGGTTTCTGCCGTCTGCCGTATCTCCGGCGCATAGTCGGGTGACGGGATGATGCTGATGGTATTCTTGTCCGATTGTGTCTCCTCCTTCACCTTGTCAACATATTCGCCGAGGGAAGGCTTGACATTCAGAATGTCGTGGAAGACAACCCTCATGTTCGGGTCGCCTCCGGTGCTGAACGGCTCACCGCCGTCAGACAGGACGGTAAAGGCAACGTTGACGGAATCGACAGTCATGTTCTGTGCCTGACGCACGAGTTGCAGCTTCTTCACCACCTTGGCTATTTCGCCCTTGATGCGGTAGTTGGCAATGCCGTCGTAGTTTGCCATCATCTCGAAGATGCGCTGCTGGGTCTCGCTCGTGATGCGGTATTCATCGCCTGAGAGTATCAGTATCTCATCGTCGGAGAGTTTCCTGCAAGCCTGCTTCACTTCCTCCAGGACATCAAAATAGTTATCGGGGCAGTTGACGTAAGCACGGCTGATATTTTCAACTGTGGTCTTGGCTCCTGACTCAGTGAGGAAGTGTATGGTCTGAAGCATGTCGTGACCGATGACAAACTTCAGCATCATGTCCGAGAGATGCTCGTCGGCCTGACTGTATCTCGCACGCAGTGATTCGGGCACCGACTCTTCTGCATTGCGACACAGCTGCGAGGCATTGACATGTACGAAGATGCCCCTGTCTGCCATGGATTCCTTCTTCAACACGTCGAAAGCGGAGATAAGCATACCGCGTGTACCCACCTGGGTCTTGACCAACTTGTGCGTGCCGAACAGGAAGTATTGAAGCATCTTGAACTGATGCTCGTAGAACGGGTAATAGTCGGCATAGGTCTTGGCATCGGTGGTCTTTTTCAGGCCGGTGCCCACTATGTTTGTGATGTCGCTTATCTGTCCGCTCTTCTTTTTGTAGTAGTCTTGAAGCAGTGCGTTTCCATCTGCTGTCTTTGCGAGAAGGCGCTTGCGGATGATGGTGTCAACCTCTTCCGCAGCTATAGGAATACGGTTGCGGAAGCGGTCGATAATCTTTGTGAGAAGGCTCTTGTTGACGTTCGTGCCGTTGATAACGTCGTCGAGTTGCAGCTGGGCAATGGCTATGGTCCATATCTTCCTGCCAAGAGCGGCAATGGACTCAGCCATACCCTCAAGGTCGAGGATGTTGATTTTCTGTTGGGCAATAGCCTCGCTCACCTCGTCAATCATGAAGACGATGCGCTGGTCGGGGTTCTTGTCAAGATAGCGGGTCAGGTCTTCTTGCAGCTTGTTGGCGTCATAGTCCAGTATGCGCTGTTTGGCGGCGTCGCGCATCTCGTCGTAGGCGCTTTCCGAGCAAAAGCCGTCGAGCATAGTTTCTTCAAGAGTGTCATACACCAAGTCCATGTTCTTGCGCCGTGCTGTCCATGATTCGCCAAACTTCTCCTGCACCTTGTCGCAGAAGGCTCTGTACCGTCCGCTCATGATGAGGTTGAACTCCACTATGCCCACCCAGTCGTCGTTAAGGTTGAGCGACTTCAGGAAAGATCCCATCATCATATAGCAGATGCCATGGTTGCCGGTTGACTTGGCGGCATCGAAAAGTACTACATGATTCTCGGTGCGTCCCAGTTCGTTGATGCTGTTCTGCAGCAGACTGGCATTTGGCAGACCGATGAGCTTGTTGGCAAAGCGGTCGCGGATGGAAGTGCCGTTCAATATGGGGTTCTTCAGCAGGAAGCCAATCATCTTTGAGAAATACGACTTGCCGGAACCATAGAACCCGCTCAGCCAAAGTCCCGGCTGGGATGTGTTGGAGACGTAGAAGTCGCAGAAGTCGGCAAGATGCTTGGCGAGGCTTTCGGTAAGGATAAAGCCCTCAAGTTCGTCAATCACGCTTCTGTCATCTTGCTGGTTGAGGTCGATGACGCTCTTGATGTCTTCCTCCAGATGTATGGAGAGTATGTCTTTTATCTTGGTCATAATCAGCTGAATAGGGTTATATGACAACAACGCAGCGATATTTTGACGCGGGCTGCTTGTCAAGGAAATAAATCGTTTCGTTTCTCACTGTTGCAGGATAGAAGAATACCAATGGCTTGCGCAGCTTCATCACTTCTGGGGCTTCCATGATATTCTGGTTGGAGAAGCCCATGTTGTAGATTACTCCTGTGTGGACAAGTATTGGCGACACGCCTTTTCCTGCCGTTTCCATCAGACGTTTCATCAGGTGGGCATAAAAAGTGCCTTCGGTGTAGTTCTGGCTTACGAAAACCTCAGAACCCATATTCTTGTATTGTCGTCTGAACCTGTCAAGCCCCTTGGTGTCAACAAACTCCGTGAACACCTGCCGGAGGTCGATGAACTCATAGCCTTCGGTATATCTACGACGAGCCTCCTCAATATACGTCTCCTCGTCTTCAGGCGGATAAACAAAGAGGATGCTCCTGCCGCCGTTGGCTTCTTGTGACAAGCGGGCGAGGTCGCGGCTCAGTTCTGCCGACAGGTCGGCGAAAAGCCTGTTGTGGTCTTGCAAGAATGATGATGCCATATCGTTTATTGTTTTTTGATGTCTATTCTTATTTCATCTCCTATTTGTGAGATGTCCCAATAAGGGATGTTCTCTATTTTCTTCAGACGGCTTATCATGTTCTGTCGCTCGCTGAAAGAGAATACCATAAACGGGTTGTCCAATGTAGGATTGTCGGGACATACGGTCATCGCAAACCTGATGAAATACACAAACAGCCGTTGTGTAATCACGGGATGCTGAATGGTCTTCCTGACAGCCCCGTCGGCAAGTCCCAACTTCTTCATAATGGTGAGATATTTGCTGGCAGAGATTTTCAGCGTGTCGTCACTCCATTGGAGTTCATCGGGATTGGTCTCTTTCACATAGCGAAGGAAGGACAACACTTCGTCTGCCATTATGGTTATTCTCCCGGAATAGACAGCTTTCATAAACACCTCACGCGTAATCAGTGAGAAAAGACTGTTGGAATAGGTCAATTGCCAAAACAGAATTACAAGTCGTTCTGAAATGGTATAATTCTTGTCGGCTATTGCATCAAGGAACATCTTGCGGTGATAATCGTTGCGGAACTTCAATATACAAGCCTCTATTGCGGCGATAAACCGTTTAAGCGATTTCTCTGTGCGGAATTGGAAAGCACCGACGCTACCGTCAGTGCCTCCGTATGTGTCACTGATGTAGTCCAACATAACATTGTAGTCAGGTATGCTACCCATAATGTTCACGCCAGAGTCATATATACAGTCTTTTTTCTTCATCATAAATGATTAATAATTGACTTTTGGGCTACAAAGTTAGCTATTTTTTTTAAAATAGGTGGACTTTTCACAATGATTTAATAACAAATTAAGTATTTTTCAATATTTCATATACCTTCGCCATGTCAACATGCTTTCTGATGTGGTCGGCAAGGCGGTTGTAGTGTTGCTCCTTGTATTCGGCGAAGTCGAAGGAGGCTTCGCTCTTGTTGCCGAGAAGGAAATCGACGAAGGCGGAATTGTCGAGACAACCATGGAGATAGGTGCCCATACAGTGATTGTCGGTTATGCAGCCTTCGGGAGTGCCGTCAGCTTTGATTGTCAGTGGTTTATATGTACTCTCGTCTATAGGAGTTGAGATTCCCTGATGAATTTCATAGCCTCGCATTTTCTCACTTCCTGTGGCAAGTGTGAACTCCGTTTGGCATGTTGTTTTCTTCTCGCCCATCACTGTGCGCATGGGCAGCAGGCCGATGCCTTCGATGTGGATGGTGTCGCCCTCTGTCTGTCGAGGGTCGTCGATGCTCATGCCGAGCATCTGATAGCCGCCGCATATTCCGAAGATGGTCTTCCCTCGTCTGTGGGCCTCACGGATAGTGTCCGCCACACCTTCCTCTTTCAGATGGCGCAGGTCGTCGATAGTTGCCTTACATCCGGGAAGAATGATGATGTCAGCCCTCAGCAACTGCTCCCTTTCGGTGGTGTAATACACGTTGAGACGGTGGTCTTGCTCGATGGCATTGAAATCGGTGAAATTGCTCAGATGCCGCAGTTTGACGATGGCGATATTGGTCTTGCCATCCTTGGCTGAACGCTGTTTCTTGTCGAGCACCACACTGTCCTCATCTTCCACACCGATATCCTCAAGATAAGGTACGACACCGAGAACGGGCACTTGGCACAGTTCCTCAATCATCCTGCGCCCATCTTCAAACAGGCGCAGGTCGCCACGGAACTTATTGACAATGATACCCTTAATGCGCTGGCGGTCTTCGGGAGTCTGGAGCATAATGCTGCCATATAGACTTGCGAATACTCCACCGCGGTCGATGTCGCCCACGAGGACAACGTCGGCATCGGCATGCCGTGCCATAGGCATATTCACGATGTCCCTGTCGCGCAGGTTCAACTCGGAGATACTTCCCGCTCCCTCCATTACGATGGGCGAAAAGCGTGAGGCCAATCGGTCGAAAGCCTCGCACGCCTCACGTCTTAGCCAGTCCTTGCCCTCGCCGCGGAAGTAGCTATAAGCGTCGCGGTTGCCTATAGGTTTGCCGTTGAGCACCACCTGCGACGTATGATCCGACTGCGGTTTGAGCAGAATGGGGTTCATATCCACATGACACGGAATCATAGCCGCCTCAGCCTGAGCCGCTTGCGCCCTTCCGATCTCCAGTCCTTCGGGCGTGGCGTATGAGTTGAGAGCCATGTTCTGTGCCTTGAACGGGGCGGGCTGATAGCCGTCCTGCCTGAATATACGGCAGAACGCAG
>JBJEAY010000631.1:0-6804 GCA_051869575.1 Prevotella sp.
GAAAATGCAGCCCTGCGTAACGAGGTGACGCAATCCGATGTAGTCGTATTTCACCAGCATGTCGATATTCGACATCCGTGCCCTTCGGGGCTGGCGGCTCATATACGACAACCCGTTGCATGCGCCAGCCGACACCGCAACGACATAGTTGAAATACAAGTCGTACTTCATGAATGCGTCGAGCACTCCACTTGTGAACACACCTCGCATTCCTCCGCCCTCAAGCACTAATCCCGTTTTTCGTATTATCATATTCAATTCAATGTTATAAATTGCTAATTATCACAATAAAGTTCTATTTTTTGTGCAAAGGTATAGTTTTTTTCGAAAAAAATGCGTATCTTTGCATGGTTTTTTTAAATTAATAATAAAATTTAGTGCTTATGTTTGGGAAAGAGACCTATATTAATCGTAGAAATGAGTTGAAAAAACTCGTTAGTGATGGTATTATCATCTTATTCGGCAACAACGAGGCGCCGATGAACTATCCGGCAAATGCCTATTATCCTCACCGACAGGATTCATCGTTCATATATTATTTCGGTCAGCACCGCGAAGGACTCGTGGGTGTGATCGACATCGACAACAACCGCGAGACGCTCGTGGGCGATGACATAGACGTGGTTGACATTGTGTGGTACGGTTCGGTTGACTCCGTCAGCGACTTGGCTGCACAGGTGGGAGTGGAGAACACTCTGCCGATGAAGGGACTTACGGGTATCGTGCAGGATGCCCTCAAGAGCAAGCGCAAGATACATTTTCTGCCTCCCTACCGTCACGACACGATGATACAGATAATGGACCTTCTTGGCATTCATCCCAACCAGCAGAAAGAGTCGGCTTCGCTCGAACTCATCAAGGCCGTGGTGAAGATGCGCTCCACCAAGGAACCTCAGGAGATTGAGGCTATCGAGAAGGCATGCGAGGTGGGATATAAGATGCACACCAAGGCCATGCGACTCGTGCGCCCGGGAGTAACCGAGAAATTCATTGGCGGACAGGTAGATGGTATGGCCAACTCTTATTCATCCAAGGTGAGCTTCGCCACTATCTTCAGTCAGCACGGCGAGATAATGCACGGCAATCCGTCGATGTCTCTGCTTGAGGCCGGACGCCTCGCCCTGTGCGATGCCGGTTGCGAACTCGACGACTATTGCTCGGACAATACCCGCACTATGCCCGTAAGCGGCAAGTTCGACCAGAGGCAGCGCGAGATCTACTCCATCGTCGAGGCCTGCCATGACTATGCTCTCGAAGTGGCAAAGCCCGGAGTGAAATGGTATGACGTGCACATGAACGTGTGCCGACTGATGACCGACAAGCTCAAGGAAATCGGACTCATGAAGGGCGACACCGAAGAGGCTGTGAGAGCCGGCGCTCACGCTATGTTCCTGCCTCACGGACTTGGACACATGATGGGTCTTGACGTGCACGACATGGAGGCTCTCGACCAGAAATACGTGGGCTTCGACGACGAGGTGCAGCCATCCGATCAGTTTGGCACCAACTGCCTTAGAATGGGTCGCCGCCTGCAGGAGAACTTCGTGATGACCGACGAACCGGGCATCTACTTCATTCCGGCTCTCATCGACGACTGGAAGGCAAGCGGACATTGCAAGGAATTCATCAACTTCGACCTTCTGGAAACCTACAAGGACTTCGGAGGCATACGTATCGAGGACGACATCCTCATCACCAACGACGGTTGCCGATTCCTTGGCAAGAACCGCATACCCTATCATCCCGACGAGGTGGAGCAGTATATGGCCGAAAACAAGGAGTATTAAAATAAAAAACATATCAAAATGAAGAAATTAATTATTCTCTCGCTCGCCGTCCTAATCAGCGGCGGAGCAATGGCAGCCAAGAAGAAGGAAGCTGTCAACAAGAACAAACCAGTGTTCACAACAGTATTGGAAAACAAGATCTCGAGCATCAAGGACCAGAGCCGCAGCGGCACATGCTGGAACTACTCTACCCTCTCCTACTTCGAGAGTGAGATCCTGAAGAAGACAGGCAAGGAGTATAACCTCTGCGAGATGTTCGTGTGCAACAAGACTTATATGGACAGGGCAATCCAGGTGGTGCGCCTGCACGGCGACTGCCAGTTTGCACAGGGCGGTTCGTGCTACGACCCACTCTACTGCCTCCAGAACTACGGTATCTGCCCCGACGAAGCAATGCCATTCCCAGGTTCGCTTTATGGCGACTCGCTCAACAATTTCAATGAGTTCTTCGGTGTGATGTCTCCTTATGTGGAAGCCGTGGCTAAGAGCGACGCCAAGAAACTCTCATCACAGTGGAAAGTGGGACTCCAGGGCATTCTCGACGCCTATCTCGGCAAGTGCCCCGAGAAGTTCACATTTGAGGGCAAGGAATACACCCCGAAGTCATTCGCCGCAAGTCTCGGTCTCGACTGGAACGACTATGTCACCATCACCTCTTATACTCATCATCCATTCTACACACGCTTTGCAGTAGAGGTTCAGGACAACTGGCGTAACCCTCTGTCTTACAACGTGCCTATGGACGAGATGATGCAGATTATCGACAATGCCCTCGAACAGGGCTACACCATCGCCTGGGGCGGTGACGTGAGCGAGGAAGGATTCACTCGCAAGGGCGTTGCATATAACTACGACGTGAAGAAGATGCAAAGCCTCAAGGGCAGCGATGCCGCCAAGTGGATGCGCCTTGAGAAGCAGAAGAAGACCGAACTCTTCGACTCGCTCGGATGCAAGGCTCCTGAAATCATTCCCACACAGGAGATGCGCCAGGAGAGATATGACAACTGGGAGCTCACCGACGACCACGGCATGCTCATCTTCGGTATCGCCAAAGACCAATATGGCAAGGAATACTACATGGTGAAGAACTCATGGGGCGAGACAGGCGACTACAAGGGCATATGGTATATGACCAAGTCGTTTATCGCAGCCAACACCATGGATTATATGGTAAACAAGAATGCTATCCCGGCAGAAATACGCAAGAAACTTGGATTGTAAATGAACTTTGAGTGGAACTATACACCGCCCACTGAGGATAGAATCCGTGCAGCCAAGGAGCTGGCGGAGAAAATCGGAATGAGCCCCATTTTGGCCGACCTCCTAATACAAAGAGGTATAAAGACCGAATCGGCGGCCAAGAGATTCTTTCGTCCCATGCTCAGCGAACTTATCGACCCATTTCTCATGAACGACATGGACGTGGCTGTCGATAGGCTCAACGACGCTATGGGACGAAAGGAGCCTATCCTCGTATATGGCGATTATGACGTAGATGGATGCACAGCCGTGGCACTCGTTTATAAGTTCCTCCTGCAGTTCTATTCTAATATTGACTATTATATACCCGACCGTTATGACGAGGGATACGGAGTGAGCCGCAAGGCCATCGACCAGGCCAAGGAAAAGGGAGTGAAACTGGTGATCATACTCGACTGCGGCATCAAGGCCAACGAGGAGATTGCCTATGCCAAGAGTCTCGGCATCGACTTCATCATCTGCGACCATCATGTGCCCGACGAAGAGATGCCGCCCGCAGTGGCTATACTCAATCCCAAGCGCAACGACACCACTTACCCCTTCCACGACTTGTCGGGATGCGGTGTGGGATTCAAGTTCATGCAGGCGTTCGCCAAAAACAACGGCATTCCGTTCTCGCGACTCATCCCGCTGCTCGACTTCTGTGCAGTGAGTATAGCGTCGGACATCGTGCCAGTGACAGGCGAAAACCGCACCTTGGCTTTCCACGGACTGAAGCAACTCAATCAGAATCCGTCTATCGGACTCAAAGCTATCATCGAGACATGCGGACTCACCGGACGCGAACTCACCATGAGCGACATCGTCTTTAAGATTGGACCACGCATCAATGCCTCGGGAAGAATGCAAAACGGCAAGGAAGCGGTGGATCTGCTTGTGGAGAAGGACTTCAAGAAGGCGCTTTATCAGGCAAAGCTCATCAACGGATATAACGAGCAACGCAAGGACATCGACAAGCAGATGACCGAGGAAGCCAATCAGATAGTGGAAAAACTGGAGAACCAAAGACATCAGTCGTCTATCGTGCTCTACGATGCCAACTGGAAGAAAGGTGTTATCGGTATCGTGGCTTCGCGCATCACCGAGATATATTTCCGACCAACCATCGTAATGACCATGAGCGACGGTATGGCTACCGGTTCGGCACGCTCGGTGGCGGGCTTCGACATATACGAGGCCATAAAGAGCTGCCGCGACTTGCTCACCAACTTCGGCGGTCACACATATGCTGCCGGACTCACAATGAAGGCGGAGAATATTCCGGCATTCAAAAAGCGATTCCAGGCATATGTTGACGAGCATATCCTCCCCGAGCAGACACAGGCCATACTCGACATCGAGTCGGTGATCGACTTCAAGGACATCACCAAGAAATTGCTCAACGACCTGAAGAAATTTGCCCCTCACGGGCCTTGCAATCCCCGACCGCTGTTCTGCACGCACAACGTCTATGACTACGGCACAAGCAAGGTGGTGGGAAAGAATCAGGAACACATCAAACTCGAACTCGTTGACAGCCTGTCGAGCAATGTGGTCAATGGCATCGCCTTCGGACAAAGCGCATCAGCACGATTCATCAAGAGCAAGCGCAGCTTTGACATCGTATATACTATCGTGGAGAATGCTTACAAGCACGGTGAGGTGCAACTGCAGATTGAGGATATTAAGCCAAATAACGAGGAGGCGGAAAGTTGATGGTTGAAAATTGGAAGTTGAAAATTGAGAACTGAAGAATATAAGGAGATACTGCGGAAATATTGGGGCTACCAGGATTTCCGCAGTATTCAGTTGAATATCATTCAAAGCATTGCCGAGGGGCGCGACACACTCGGACTTATGCCTACAGGTGGCGGCAAGTCGATCACATTCCAGGTGCCGGCTCTCGCCATGGAGGGCGTGTGCATTGTCATAACCCCGCTCATTGCCCTCATGAAAGACCAGGTGGCTAACCTGAAAAAGCGACATATCAGGGCTGCTGCCGTTTATTCGGGAATGACAAGGGAACAAATCATCACAACTCTCGAAAACTGTATCTTCGGCGCAGTGAAGATTCTGTATGTATCTCCCGAAAGACTCGCCTCCAATCTATTTCTCACCAAACTCAGACATATCAACGTCAGTTTCATCACTGTCGATGAGGCTCACTGTATTACACAATGGGGATATGACTTCCGACCGTCTTACCTGAAAATTGCGGATATCAGGCAACTGCTTCCCGGCAAACCAATACTCGCACTCACGGCAACTGCCACTCCCGCTGTTGTTGACGACATTCAGGACAAACTGCTTTTCAGGGCAAAGAACGTGTTCTCTATGAGTTTTGAGCGCAGCAATCTCGCTTACATCGTGAGAAACACCGAGAACAGGGCGGCCGAGATGCTGCACATACTCAACAAGATTGACGGTTGCGCCATCATATACGTCAGAAACCGCAAGGAAACCAAGGAACTGGCGGAATTCCTTTGCAATAATAATATCAAAGCCACATTCTATCATGCCGGACTTGCGGACAGCATAAGAGACGAAAGACAACGCGAATGGCAGTCGGACAAAATACGCGTTATGGTGGCTACCAACGCCTTCGGAATGGGTATCGACAAACCGGATGTGCGTATAGTGATACATATCGAGGCACCCGACTGCATAGAGTCGTATTTTCAGGAAGCCGGACGCGCCGGTCGCGACGGCGAGAAGGCGTATGCCATATTGCTCACCAATCGTTCGGACATTGCCCGATTGAGAAAAAGGGCTGTTGCCGACTTTCCCGACAAGGATTATATCCGTAAGGTGTATGAGCATATCGCCTATTTCTTCCAGATAGCCGTAGGCTCGGGATATGGCATGGCTTTCAAGTTTAACATAATGAAATTCTGCCGCAACTTCAAGCATTATCCAGCCATGGTTGAGGCCGCACTGCGAATACTCGAACAGGCGGGATATATCGAATACAACTGCAACGACGACGCCAAGTCGAGGGTGATGTTCGACCTGAGGCGCGACGAACTCTATCGTCTCCACAACAACTCGCAATTTGAGGACAAACTGATTGAGACCTTGCTGCGCAATTATAACGGCCTGTTCGTTGACTACGGAATGGTTGACGAGGACTATCTCGCCCACCTCATCGGTTGCGAAGAGACTGAGGTGCACGAGTGTCTCAAACTGCTTGCGAGAAAACACATCATCAGCTATATACCCCCAAGGGACGAACCGCTCATCAGATACGTGCAGTCGCGCGAACTCACCGAGCACATCACTATACCTTATTATATATATGAGCAACGACTTGAGAAATCCAAGGAGCGCACCGAGGCAATTATTGCCTACATGACGTGCGAGACGGAATGTAGGAGCGTGATGCTTTTGGAATATTTCGGCGAGAAAAACGCCAAGAGATGCAATATGTGCGACGTGTGTACATCCGCCAACGAGGATGAGGACGACATGGAATATGCCGTAAGACGGATTATGGAGTATTTGGCTGACGGCTCACCGAAAACATACAAGGAATTGCGCGATTTCGACCATAAGATAGAGACGAGTGTGCTCGCCAACGCCATCGATTATCTCTTGTCGGAGGAAAAAGTGACCACCGACGGTATTCATATCACCCAAAATAACGCATAATTATTAGTAAAATTTTCATTTTTCTTGATTTAAATGACAAAAAGTAAGTTTTTTGCTATTTTTTTAGATAAAATGTTTGTTATTTCCAAATTTTTATGTAACTTTGCAGCCGCAAACAAGAAATAGAAAG
>JBJEAY010000632.1:0-6794 GCA_051869575.1 Prevotella sp.
ACTCGACGGCAGAAAACTCATTAAGACAGACAAAATCAGCTATGCCTGCGGACGCTATCGCTCTCAGTACTACCAGTCGATATGGGCAGCCGACAATGGCGACATCTACGTCTTCTCGCCAAGTTATGCCAAGACGCTCACCGACCCACGTCAGCAGACGAAACTCGATGCAGGAGTGGTGCGCATCAAGGCTGGGGCAACAGATTTCGACCCCAACTATTATTATAGCTTAGAGGCTCAGAGCGGCGGCAAGTCGTTCCTGCGCTGTTGGCACGCTGGAGGCAACTACTTCCTGCTCAGGATGTACGACCGTCCGTTCTCTGAGAAGGGATATGTGGCAACCGAGCTCGCCATCTTCAATGGCGACACTGGCAAACTGACTTTCGTCAGCGGACTTCCTGCCACGGACAAAATCACCGACTTCGGAAAGATGCCCTATGTTGAGGGCGGATATATCTACATGCCAGTGATGACCTCCGACAGCTATCCCGCAATATACAAGATTGACCCTGCTACAGCCACTGCAACAAAGGGCTTGAGCGTTGAGGTGACTACCGTGACGGCTGTAGGAAAAATGAAGGAGTAAACTTTATGTAAATAAGGAAGTTAAAGACATATGAACATCAAGAAAGTATTTAGAAAAATCCACTTGTGGCTTTCGGTGCCCACGGGCATCATTATCACATTAATCTGCTTCTCGGGAGCAATGCTCGTGTTCGAGAAGGAAATTACCGAGGCCTCCAGACCAGAACTGTATTTCGTGAAAGAAGTTAAGGGAGAGGCAATGCCTATGCAGGATTTGATGGAGAAGGTGGAAGAGACACTGCCAGACTCAGTGAGCATCACGGGAGTGACCGTCTTTCCCGACAAGATGCGCACCTATCAGGTGAGCCTGTCAAAGCCTCGTCGCGCTTCCATCTACGTCAATCAATACACGGGTGAGGTGACAGGACGCTCGGAGCGTCTGCCCTTCTTCAATACCATGTTTCGCCTTCACAGATGGCTTCTCGGAGCATCATCCAATCCTAATGGTATCGCATGGGGCAAACTGCTCACCGGCATCTGCACTCTTGCACTCGTATTCATCCTCATTACAGGAATACTGATGTGGCTCACCAACCGCAACAAACCGCTTAAAGCGAGTCTTGCCATACATGTGACAAAGGGATGGGGACGATTCTGGCACGACCTCCATGTGGCTGGCGGCATCTATGCCACTATCTTCCTGCTTGCCGTTGCTCTCACCGGACTGACATGGTCGTTCTCATGGTATCGCACCGGATTCTATGCATGCTTCGGAGTTGAGACATCGGCCGAGGGAGGAAATCACGGAGGAACAACTCGTGGAGGAGATGGCACATCAACATCACGTGGAGAAGGTCGTCATGGAGGAGAAGGTCATCCTGGTGGACATTACGGCGATAGCGAAGGCCACGGTTTCCATGGAGGCGGAGGTGGCGGTTTCGGATTCCACCACCGATCTCCATATCGCCATTGGGATGATATATTGGAAGAAGTGGCACTGAAGAATCCTGGCTATCGACAGATAACTCTCAAGCGCGAAGTGGCAGAGGTAGTGCCCGAAGGCCGTCTGAGCCTCAGGGCCACCGACAAGTATTCGTATGACAGAAGAAGCGGCGAGATCACCGACGTGAAACTCTATTCATCCGAGGGCAAGGACACCAAGGTGAGAAGTGCTGTGTATATGGTACATACTGGCAGTTGGGGCGGTATGCTCACGCGTATAATCACCTTCCTTGCCGTGATTATCGGAGCCACCCTACCCCTCACTGGTTATTGGCTTTGGATTCGCCGACTGACTCGCAAGCAACATCATCACGAATGACCCATAGCTGCCCTAAACCCATCGGCAAACTTCTTGCCGATGGGCAATGGACGGCTTTCACCAGAAATGCTCACCTCACTGTTATTGAAACCAACAACACGCTTGCGGGCAACAATATACGAACGGTGAATACGCACGAAATCGCCTGTCGGCAACATATTCTCGACGACATGAAGAGGGAGTTTGCTCTTTACCTTCGTGCCGTCGATTTTGTGTATGCATATATAGTTCTCCAACGACTCTACATAAGAGATTAAATCCGTTGGAATACTGACATTACGGTATTCCGACTTTACAACTAACACTTTCTTCTCAGCACCCATTCCGATTATCAAGTCACGAGCGACAAGCCATCGTTCAGCCTTGGACATAGCCTTCTCAAAACGCTCATAGAAAAAAGGTTTGTGAAGGAAATCGACAGCATTTACCTCGAAGCCTTCCACTGCATAGTGGGCATAGGCTGTGGTGAAGATTAGGCAACAAGTATCGGGCAACTGACGTGCGAGTTCGATACCGTTGATGCCGTTCATCTCGATGTCAAGCATCACCACGTCAGGACGTGTCTCAAGCACACGTTGCATTCCGCGTCGCGGCATGCTATACGTCTCAAGGCTTATTCCACCTCGCTTTTCACAGAACTTCCTTATTATACTAAGAGCGATAGGCTCATCGTCAATGGCAATACAGGTTATCATATTACAGTATGTTTTTTATTATCAAGCGTAAGTTTCACTCTGAATATATTGTCATGGTTACTGATGTCGAGCGTATGACTGCCATCGGGATAGAGCAATGCCAGACGCTTGCGACAGTTTTCAATACCCATCTTCTTCGACTGTCTGCCTTCGCGGGCAAACACAGTATTCTCTGACTCAAAGAGCAGTGCGTCGCCTTTCTGCACCATATTAATATGTATGAAGCATGCCTCGTTTGAGGATATGCCATATTTAAAGGCGTTCTCCACAAACGTGATGAGCAACATTGGCGGCACAGGAGCATCGGGATGTTGGATGTCATAGTCGAATGTCACATCGGCCATGTCGTTGAGTCGCAGTTTCTGCAAGGAGATATACTGACTGATATAATCCACCTCCTCACTTGTCGAGATGAAGTTGCGGTTGGCATTATTGTACATATACTTCGACAAACTGATAAACTGCTCCATCGCCCTCTCCGTTTTCTCCGATTGGGTGATGAGAAGCCCATATAATGTATTCAGTGTATTAAAGAGGAAGTGGGGATTGATTTGCGCTTTGTATTGTGCCAGTTCCGCCCTGTCGCGCTCATTCTCTATAGCTGCCTTCTGCGAGCGTTGGCGATAGAACTCCGTGAGTATGCCAACGGCAAAACTGAATGTCTCGGCAATGATGAACAGCAGCCAGAGCGTTTGCCGATAAAGCCTAAGTTTGATGATACGTTGTGGATATTGCTCCGAGTATTCAGGTTGCCCGTATAGAGGAGAAAACATCTCGATATGACTCATGGCATAGGTGACGCAGAGTGACAATAACAATATGCCCAAGCCTTGGGAGAGCCACCGCCGGCCACGAAAGAGGAACGGCACGGTGAAACGGCGGTTGACAGCATATATCACATACAGCCAACCAACAATCATATAGAGGAAGGCGGGATATTTCTCCATCATCCAGTCTTCCTTAGGCATCAGCCAAATAATAAGCGGTAGAAAGACAATACAAAATGCCACATCTACCAATAGTGGTACATTCCTCAATTCCTCAATTCCTCAATTTTTCAATTTTTAAATTTTTCAATTCCTCAATTTTTCAATCTCTCCTCCGCCTTCTGCAACAGCACAAACAATGCGGGCACTACAAAGATAAGCGCGACAGTACCCATGAGCATTCCTCCCACAGTGCCCACTCCCACCGAGATATTGCCGTTGGCTCCCACACCCGTGGCAAACATCATCGGCAGCATACCAAAGACCATCGTGAGCGATGTCATGAGGATTGGACGCAGACGTGCCTTGGCTGCCGACATTGCGGCTCCTGCTATAGTCATTCCCTCGCGTCGTCGGGATGAGGCATATTCGGTGAGAAGGATAGCAGTCTTCGACAGAAGACCAATGAGCATTATCAATCCTGTCTGCATGTATATGTTGTTCTCAAGTCCCCACAACTGAGCGAAGATAAAACTACCCGCAAGACCGAACGGCACTGAGAGAATGACCGCAAAGGGGATGAACAGACTCTCATAGAGAGCGCACAAGATGAGGTAGATGAACACTATACATATCACGAAGACAATGGTAGTGGTGTTGCCTGTGGTTGACTCCTCGCGCGCCATTCCGCCAAACTCATATCCGTAGCCTGCGGGCAGTGTCTGGGCAGCCACCTCCTCAACGGCCTTGATAGCCTGTCCCGAGCTGTATCCCTCTGCTGCTGAGCCATATACGGAGATGGCCGAGAAGAGATTGAATCGTGATAGGTTCTCACTACCATAAACGCGCGAAAGCGTCAAATATTGTGCTATCGGCGACATTTCTCCACTTGATGTCCTCACAAAAATATTGTTAAGCGCATCTGTGTCGAGACGATATTCGGGAGCCGCCTGCACCATCACTCGATATAGTTTGGTGAAGCGGTTGAGGTTGCTCGAATAGTTGCCGCCCACATATCCAGCAAGGGTAGAAAGCACATCTGTTGGCGACACGCCGTTACGCTTGCAAAGGGCAGCATCCACCTCCACCATATACTGTGGATACTTGGTGTCGAAAGTAGTGTAGGCTCGCGACACTTCAGGACGCTTGTTGAGGGCATCGATGAAGTCATTTGTATATTTCAGAAGGTCTTCCACCGAACCGCCTTTCTTGTCCTGAACGTATAACTCAAAGCCGTCGCTTGTTCCATAACCTGAAATCATCGGGTTGGTTGACACACGTATTGTGGCCGACTTTATACTGTCTGTTCGGCTGTATATCTCATTCATCACCGACTGTATATCGTCGCCCTTGCCAGTGCGCTCGTCCCACGGTTTGAGACGTATGGTGTATGAACCTGCCGAAGCCGACTGGTTGTGGCGGGCGTCTTTACCAGTCACTCGCGAGTATATCTTTATCTGTGGTATGTCGCGTATAGCTTTCTCTATCTCGTCCATCACCCGCTCTGTTTCTGCAAGGTTGGAGCCCGGGGATGTCTGCACATTGATATTGATTGTTCCCATATCCTCCTGCGGAACAAGTCCCGTTTTGGTGATTCCCATCAACACCACGAGCAGCACAATAGCTCCTGCCACACTGCCCACTGCAAGGATTGGCTTGCGGATAAACAGCGTGGCCGAACGGAAGGCAAACGAACGACCTGCCGCCCCCATCTTTGCCAAGGGGCTGACCTTTTTGTGAGTTGTAGTTTGTTTCTTCTGCTTCACCTTCATGATTATGGCACTGAGGGCAGGACTTAGCGTGAGTGCATTCAAGAGCGAGATGGCCACAGCCACAGCCATCGTCAAGCCAAACTGAGTGTAGAATGTACCTGTCGTGCCGCCCATAAAGCATACGGGGATAAATACTGCCATAAAAACGATGGTGGTTGTGACGAGTGCTGAAGTCAGTCCTTTGAGAGCATCCACTGTGGCTTTATATGCCGAGGTATAACCCTGGTCGAGCTTTGCCTGCACAGCCTCAACCACCACGATGGCATTATCCACCACCGTTCCGATGACGAGCACAATGGCAAACAGAGTGAGGAGGTTGAGCGAGAAGCCAGCGGCATAGATGAAGGCGAAAGTGCCTATCACCGAGACGATTATGGCGAGTGACGGAATGATGGTGGCGCGAATGTCATGAAGGAAGAGATAAACGACAATCACCACAAGGATGATGGCGAGCACGAGTGTCTCCACCACATTCTCGATTGAGGCGTCGAGAAAGTCCTTCGTACTCATAATGTCGGCAAGAACCATTCCTTTGGGCAATGTTTGGGAAATCTCCTCGGACACACGGTCAATCTCGTTGATAATCTCATTGGCGTTAGATCCAGAGGTCTGAGCTATCATACAGTTGGCTCCAGGATGTCCCGACGTCTGACTCTTGAGGGCATAGTTCTCGGCTCCAAGTTCCACTTGCGCCACATCTTTCAGCCTCAACACATCGCCATTGGGCAGTGAGCGGACAACCATATTTCCGAAGTCGGTCTCCTCCTCATAGCGTCCGCGGTATTTCAACACATATTGAAAGGTATTCTCACTCTCGGCACCCAGCGTGCCCGTTGGCGACTCAACGTTCTGTTCGGCGAGCACAGTGGTGATGTCAGATGGTGTCAAGCGATATTGTGCCATGCGCAGAGGATCGAGCCATATACGCATAGAGTAGCTTGCTCCCCAGATGTTCACCTCGCCCACTCCGGCAATACGTGACATCTGGGGTTCTATATTGATTTTCATGTAGTTTGTCAAGAAATTGGCATCGTATGAGTCGTCGGGCGAATATAGCGACAATGACTTTAGCGTTGAGTTCTGTCGTTTTCTCACCGTCACTCCCGACTTTGTGACCTCTGCCGGCAGTAGTCCTTGAGCCGAGGCAACACGATTCTGCACATTCACCACCGACATATCGGGGTCGGTGCCCTGGCGGAAATACACACTAATGGAAGCAGAACCTGTGTTAGTGGCGGTGGATGTCATATACATCATATTCTCCACTCCATTGAGTTGCTCCTCAAGCGGTGTGATGACACTCTTCATCACAGTTTCGGCATTGGCACCTGTATATGTGGCAGTCACCCTCACTGTCGGTGGAGCAATGTCGGGAAATTGCTCCACTGGCAACTGGCTGAGTCCTATCACACCGACGATGACTATCGCCACAGATATAACACCCGACAATATCGGCCTATCAATAAATGTCCTAACAGTCATTATCCGTTAATATTTTAATTCTTTAATTTTTTAATATTTTAATTCTTTAATTCTTCACAAGCCCCGCACCTTC
>JBJEAY010000633.1:0-6752 GCA_051869575.1 Prevotella sp.
CAACCGTCTCGGGCTTAATCGAGTCGGACATCACCTTGATGCTCTTGGCGGCAATGGAGTCGCTAATGTTCTGATTGACTCCAGCCGTCACCATTCCGTTGTCAACGGAGGCAGTGTCGGCAGCCATCATCTGCAGAGCGGGAGTACCCTCCTGCTGCTGTGGGCGATAGCCCATCGACCACTGAGCGGCATCTCCAATGGTGAGCACCATAGCCACCACTGCGGCAGCCTTGAAAAGCGGCTTTACATACGAGCCAAACGACACGACTTTTGCCTTGACCACCTTGGGTGAGTCCTCGATGTCGTCGTATATGGCTGCAAGCACCTTCTTGTCGAATTCATCTCCAAGAGGTGAGTCGTCGGCTGCCTGATTCTGATATTCAAACAGACTGCGGTATTTGAGAAGTCGCGCCGGCACATCCTTCTGACTGAAGAAGGTGCGCAGGATGGATTCCTCCTCATTGGTGGTCTCGCAATCCCAATAGCGTTCGAGCAACTGTTCAATATACTTATAGTCCATAATCTTCTGTTTCCAAAAATTTCTTTTTAATCGTTTGCCGAGCCCTAAACAAAGTGACCTTCACCAGTTCGTCGGTCATCTGCATGATGTCGGCTATTTCCTTATAACTCTTGCCTTCGAAATCCCTGAGCTGTATCACGCTTCGTTGTTTCTCGGGCAGATGGTCGATGAGTTCCTTCACGAGCTTTATTCTGTCGCTTTGCTGCACCTGCTCTTCCGGGTTGGACGAATATGAGGTGTCGGCTGTTGTATCCCTTGTCTCGTCGAGGCTCTCGCTGAACTTGTCGGCACGTCGTGTGCGGTCGAGGGCGAGATTTCGGCAGATGGAATAGCAGAAGGCCTCAATGGAATCTATCTCATCCCATGACTCTCGCTTTTTCCACACCTTTATCAGTGTTTCTTGCACAATATCCTCCGCCTCCGCGTTGTTGAGAGTGATGCGGAGAGCCAATCTGAAGAGTTTGTTCTTCAATGGCAGGATATCGTTGCGAAAGCTGATTTTATCCATCTCTCTATAGGGAAGACGATTAATTCGGGGATTTGTTACAGGAAATGATGTTAAAATATATTAATAGCCTACAACTGACGTTGCAGGAACGGTGGCTTCATTATATTATGACAGTGCCAGCATCTTGTCCGAGGGCATCGGCCTTGGTGATAACCACACGCTTCACTCCTGCAGATATGGCGTCGAGGGCGTTCTCAATCTTGGGAATCATGCCACCGGCTATTGTGCCGTCAGCCACATAGCGGTTGAAATCGTCGCGGGTGATGACAGGAATCACGCTATCGTCGTCGTCGGGATTTGAGAGCACTCCCTTCTTCTCGAAACAGAAGGTGAGGGTGACGTCATAATAAGGAGCGAGAGCCTTGGCGGTTTCGGCGGCAATGGTGTCGGCATTGGTGTTGAGGATATTGCCTTGTCCATCGTGAGTGAGTGGAGCCATCACGGGGGTGACACCAGCCTCGATGAGGATGGAGAGCATACGTCCGTCGGCCTTATCCACATCCCCCACAAATCCATAGTCAACACCATTCTTCAACGGACGCTTGTGGGAGCGGATAACATCCACATCGGCACCCGTGAGACCGAGGGCATTCACTCCTGCAGCCTGCAACTTAGCCACAACGTTCTTGTTGACAAGTCCGCCATATACCATGGTCACCACTTCGAGCATATCGGCATCGGTGATACGACGTCCGTTTACCATCTTGGTCTCGATACCAAGTTGTGCAGCCACCTTGGTGGCACGACGTCCACCTCCATGCACTAACACCTTCTTGCCCTCAATCGAAGAGAAATCGGCAAGAAGACGGGACAGTTGCGCTTCATCCTCGACAACTGCCCCTCCTACCTTTATTATATTTATAATATCCATAATTACTCTAAATAAGTATATCCATAAAGTCCCGAACGATAGTTGGAGAGGAACTCCTTGCCCTCCTCAAGCGTAATCTTACCGCTCTTGACACTCTTGGTGACCCATATCTCCAACTGGCGCACGAGTTTCTTGGGGTCATACTGCACATAGTCGAGCACCTCGGCCACGGTCTCGCCATCAATCACCTGGTCGATGTGATAATGGTCGTCCTTCACACTGACATGAACGGCAGTGGTGTCGCCAAAGAGGTTGTGCATATCGCCAAGTATCTCCTGATAGGCTCCCACGAGGAACACGCCAAGATAATATGGTTCGCTCTTGCGCAAGGTATGAACGGGCAAGATATGCGAGTTATTGCGATTGGTGACGAAGTTGGCTATCTTTCCGTCGCTGTCGCAAGTGATGTCCTGCAACGTTGCACTGCGTGTGGGGCGCTCGTTAAGCCTTTGGATAGGCATAATCGGGAACAGCTGGTCGATGGCCCATGAGTCGGGCAGCGACTGGAAGAGCGAGAAATTGCAGAAATACTTGTCGGCAAGCAGTTTGTCGAGATTCATGAGCTCCTCGGGGGTGTGCTTGAGATGCTTTGCAAGGATGTTTATCTCGTGACATACGCTCCAGTACATACTCTCGATCTCGGCACGCGTCTTGAGATCCACGAGTCCGTGGGTGAAGAGGTCGAGACATTCCTCGCGTATCTGTTCGGCATCATGCCAGTCCTCAAGCATTGAGCGGGGGTTGAGATTGTCCCAAATGTCATAGAGGTCTTTCACCAACTGATGACTGTTTTCATCTGGCTCATACTCCTCGGGCATCTCGGGCAGCGAAGCCGTTTCGAGCACATCGATGACGAGCACCGAGTGATGGGCTGTGAGCGAGCGACCACTCTCGGTGATAAGATTGGGATGAGGAAGGTCGTGCTTGTTGGCTGCATCCACGAAGGTGTAGATACAGTCGTTGACATACTCCTGGATGGAATAGTTGACCGAACTCTCGCTACTTGGCGAGCGTGTGCCGTCGTAGTCAACACCAAGTCCACCACCGCAATCCACAAAATCTACATTATATCCCATCTTATGAAGTTGGACATAGAACATCGAGGCTTCGCGCAAGGCGGCTTGAATACGACGTATCTTGGTAATCTGACTGCCAATGTGGAAATGTATCAGACGGAGGCAGTCGCGCATACCTTTCTTATCCAGCAGTTCGAGAGCCTCAAGCAGTTCGGTGCTGGTGAGTCCAAACTTACTGGCATCTCCACCACTTTCCTCCCACTTACCGCTGCCCGAGGAAGCGAGTTTGATGCGAATACCGAGATTGGGGCGCACGTTGAGCTTCTTTGCCTCTCGGGCTATCAGTTCGAGTTCGTTGGGTTTCTCCACCACAATAAAAATCCTCTTACCCATTTTCTGTGCGAGAAGGGCAAGTTCGATGTAGCTCTGGTCCTTATATCCGTTGCAGATGATGAGCGAGTCGCTTTGGCACTGAACGGCAATAACGGCATGTAGCTCAGGTTTGGAACCCGCTTCAAGTCCGAGATTAAACTTGCGTCCATGGCTAATAATCTCCTCTACCACGGGCTGCATCTGATTAGTCTTTATCGGATAGATGATAAAGTTCTCCGCCTTGTATTCATATTCCTCGGCAGCCTTTTTGAAACAGCTGCTCGTCTTCTCGATACGATTGTCGAGAATATCAGGAAATCTCAAAAGCACTGGGGGAGTGACATCACGAAGAGCCAGTTCGTCCATCACTTCCCTGATGTCGATTTGGGTATTGTCCTTACACGGTGTGACATAGACATCACCTTCTTCATTAATACCAAATAGGAGGTGCCCCAACCATTAATGTTGTAGAGCTCTTTCGAGTCTTCTATAGTCCACTTTTTCATTCTTGTCCGATAAGATCTAAGATTTTGGTTACTGATATTTTAATTTTCTCATAATTGTCCATTAAACTAACATCGAGCACATATTTTGCCTTAGAGTAAAAGGGTTCTCGTTTTTCCAATTGCTCCTTGATGAAGGCTATGAGTTGCTCGGGTGTCTTGTTCTTGAGCAGAGGGCGCTCGGTCTTGCCCATTAGCAGATGTTTGTAGAGCACTTCGGGGGCGGCCTTGAGATAGATGGTCTCTCCCTGAGCGTTCATGTAGTCCATATTGTCGAAGAAGCACGGGGTGCCACCTCCGCAACTGAGGATGACATCCTCGAACTCAGCCACCTCGTGAAGCATGTTGCGCTCTATCAGACGGAATCCTTCCTCCCCGCGTTCGGCGAAAATCTGGGCAACGGTCTTACGCATACGGCTCTCGATATACCAGTCGAGATCATAGAATTGCAGTCCCATTGTCTTCGACAACGCCTTGCCTACTGTGGTCTTTCCGGCTCCCATATAGCCGATGAGGATTATTCTTCTCATTTCTTCTTCACGGGTGTTGACTCAACAATGTTCTTACATTCCTCGTAGGTGAGTTCGGCAGCCCTGTCGTGCATATTCTTCGGCAGACGATAGTTAGTGCCGTCATACTGGATGTAGGGACCATATCTGCCGTTGAGGACCTCCATCTTGGGGTCCTCGTCGAAACTCTTGAGATGGCGTTGCTGCTCCTGCTGACGCTTGTCGTTGATGAGAGCCACTGCATCGTCGAGGGTTATAGTCAGGGGGTCCATCTCCTTGGGGATTGACACATATTTCTTGTCGTGGAGGATATATGGACCGAAACGTCCGGTGCCCACCGACACTGTCTTGCCCTCAAACTTTCCAAGGTCGCGAGGCAACTTGAACAGTTCCATGGCCTCGTCGAGAGTGATGCTCTCCATACTAAATTCAGATGGCAGTTGGGCAAACTTGGGCTTCTCCTTGTCCTCGGCATCGCCAATCTGCACCACAGGTCCGAATCTACAGATTTTCACATATACCGGTTTGCCGCTCTTGGGGTCAACACCCAACTGTCTCTCTCCAGCCTTATGCTCAGCCCTTATGTTCATCGTGTTCTCAACAACCGGTTCGAAGTCTTGGTAGAAATCACTCATCATGTCAGTCCATTTCTCCTTGCCCTCGGCGATCTCGTCAAACTTCTGCTCCACCTTGGCGGTGAAGTTATAATCCATGATAGTGGGGAAATACTGCAGGAGGAAGTCGTTGACAACGATACCGATGTCAGTGGGCATGAGTTTGCCCTTGTCGCCACCCGTTATCTCGGTGCGGGTCTTCTCGGTAATCTGCTTACCCTTGAGCACAATCGACTCAAACTGGCGTTCCTCGCCCTTCTTGTCGCCCTTGTGCACATATTCGCGCTGCTGGATGGTGCTGATGGTAGGAGCATAGGTTGAAGGACGACCGATACCAAGTTCCTCAAGCTTATGCACCAGACTTGCCTCGGTGTAGCGCATCGGACTCTGGGTGTAGCGCTGCAATGCCGACACCTCACGACGCTGGAGCGACTGCCCCTCGGAGATTGGGGGAAGCATACGTGTGCCCTCGGCATCCGACTGCTCATCGTCATCGGTAGATTCGTGATACACCTTGATGAAGCCGTCAAATTTCACCACCTCACCATTGGCGACAAACTGCTCGTCGAGACCTGCACCCGAGATATTCACTGTCGTCTTCTCTATCTCGGCATCAGCCATCTGACTTGCGATGGTGCGCTTCCATATCAATTCGTAAAGACGCTTTTCTTGTCCCCTGCTATCTATGGTGGAGGCTGACATATCTGTAGGACGGATAGCCTCGTGAGCCTCCTGCGCACCCTTCGACTGAGTGTGGAACTGTCGCGGCTTACTATACTTGTCGCCCCACAATTGACAAATCTCCTCCTTGCTGCCATTGATGCACAAGGCAGAGAGGTTGACTGAGTCGGTACGCATATATGTTATGTATCCGTTTTCATATAGATGTTGGGCAATCGTCATAGTCTGCGAAACGGTGAATCCCAACTTGCGTGCAGCCTCCTGCTGAAGAGTGGAGGTGGTGAAAGGAGGAGCAGGAGAACGCTTCAGCGGTTTCTTACTCACCGAATCAGCCTTGAACTCGGCTTGCTGACATTTTTCGAGGAACTCAAGCACTTCCTCACGACTCTTGAATCGCGAGGGAAGTTCGGCCTTCACCTCAGACATTGCTCCCTCCTTGTCCTCAACGGCAAAGATGGCACTCACCCTGTAATATGACTCACTCTTGAAGTTCTGGATTTCCCTCTCGCGCTCCACGATAAGTCTCACTGCAACACTCTGCACACGTCCGGCAGAGAGAGCGGGCTTTACCTTTCGCCACAACACCGGGGAGAGTTTGAAACCCACAATACGGTCGAGCACACGACGTGCCTGTTGGGCATTCACAAGATTCATGTCGATATGCCTTGGGTTCTTGATAGCCTCCAAGATAGCCGGCTTGGTGATTTCGTGGAAAACGATTCGGCTCGTTTTCTTCTCGTCAAGACCAAGCACCTCGCATAGATGCCACGAGATAGATTCTCCCTCGCGGTCTTCATCGGATGCCAACCATACCTTTTCGGCATTCTTGGCATTGGCTTTAAGTTCCTTCACCACCTTAACCTTTTCCTCGGGTATCTCGTAGGAGGGTTGCAAGGAATCCATATCTACACTTATCTCTTTTTTCTTCAAGTCCCTGATATGACCATAACTCGACATGACCTTAAAGTCATCTCCAAGAAACTTTTCAATCGTCTTCGCCTTAGCCGGTGACTCGACTATTACAAGATTTTTCTGCATAATCCTTTGTTTGTTTTATGAATTTGGGTGCAAAAGTAAGCAAAAAACTTTCTTCCACCTTATAATATATGAATAATTTTATATTTTTTGCACAAAACTGCGCTCTTTTTCTTGTCGCCC
>JBJEAY010000634.1:0-6751 GCA_051869575.1 Prevotella sp.
CACGTCATTCGCTTTCCCCGACCGCACCACCTCTTTTATATGTCCGCAGTCGAGCCCGATGGTGGGATGGATGAGGACGAAGCCGAGCTATGAGGAAGAATACAAGGCCGACGCTCCGCTCACCGACAAGTCGGCGTATGGCGAGGGATATACGTTCCCGTGCCTGTTCCAAATTAAAAATGAAGAATTAAAAAATAAAAATTGGGTTCTCATCTCTGAGACTGGCGTTGACGGCAAGTATGTGGGCAGCCATTTGAGCGATTATTCTGCCGACAATGGATATCGCATCGCCTTCCCAATGCCTGGCGAAGCCAACGGGCATGGCACTACCGACGCGGCTCTCGCATTACCAGGAGCCACTCCCTGGCGCACTATCACTGTGGGCAGCGACCTCCGTCCGATTGTCGAGACTACTATCTCTACCGATGTCGTTGAGCAGAAATACGACGCTTCCATCGACTATCGCCCCGGACGATACACATGGAGCTGGCTAATCTGGCAAGACTCATCCATCAACTATCAAGACCAGGTGAAGTTCATCGACCTCGCCTCTGCCATGGGATATGAATATGTGCTCGTGGATAACTGGTGGGACGCGCAGATTGGTCGCGACAAGATTGTCGAATTGAGTAAATATGCCCAAAGCAAGGGAGTGAGCCTTATGCTGTGGTATAACAGTAACGGAGCATGGAGCGATGCCCCACAAACACCCAAGCAGTGCATGAACACAACCCTTGCCCGCCGCAAGGAGATGGCATGGCTGAAGAGTATCGGAGTGAAGGGCATCAAGGTTGATTTCTTTGCCGGCGACAAGCAGCACACCATGCAACTCTACGAGGACATCCTCACCGATGCCAACGACTTCGGTATTCAGGTGATTTTCCATGGTTGCACACTGCCCCGCGGATGGGAAAGAATGTATCCCAACTATGTGGCAAGTGAGGCAGTCTTGGCATCGGAGAACACATTCTTCAACGAGCATCACGCCATCAACGAGGGCTTCGAACTCACCATGCACCCCTTCTGCCGCAATGCCGTGGCATCGATGGATTGGGGCGGCACAATAATGAACCGCTATATGTCGCCCGACAACAAAAGCCGTCATCGCCGCTATACATCCGACATATTCGAAATGGCTGCTGCTATCGTAATTCAGACCAGTGTGCAGTGCATTGCCATGCAGCCCAACAACCTCACCGACCTGCCGCAGATGGAACTCGACTTCCTGCGCGAAGTGCCCACCTCATGGGATGAGACTAGATTCATCGACGGCTATCCCGGCAAGTATGTCGTGATGGCTCGCCGCAGTGGCGACAAGTGGTATGTCGTAGGTCTTAACGCCACGAAAGAACCCTTGAAACTCGACATCAACATCCCAATGTTCGCAGCCTCCACCCCTGCCTACTACTACGATAAACCGTCGAAGAAGAGCCTGTGGCCCGAATCCACACTTGGCAAGATCAAAGTGGATGCCAACGGCAAGGCGAAAGTAACAATTCAGCCAAACGGAGGAATCATCATCAAATGACATCTACATAGATCCTCACCCTCGGGGAGGAATCTCCAACATAGCACCTCCCGCTACGACACGTCTCTAATATTTTTGCACCAAGATTGTCAATAATTAGAATTGAATAAAAGAATAGCTTATGATAAAGTCGTATTTCTCTAAACGAGACAGACAAGCGATAGTTGCCCTCACCCTGACATTATTGGCTGGGTGCGGGTTTCTATGGGTGCTTGGGGAATACGGTAAGACGAAGGAAACAAAGGAGATTGTGGAGAAGAAAGGCAAGGAGGGGAGACAACCGTATTATGCTTCGGAACAAAATTCCGAAGAACTGTTTTGCTTCGACCCCAATACTGCCGACAGCACTGCACTGCTGAAACTCGGACTGCGCCCATGGCAAGTGAGGAATATATATAAATACAGAGCACATGGCGGCATCTACCGCAAACCAGAGGATTTTGCACGGCTTTACGGTCTTTCTGCCCATCAATATAAGCGTCTCCTACCCTATATCCGCATTGCCAAGGAATATAGGATGACTGCAGCGGAATATGTTGGGAACATGGAGAAAGGTGAAAGACTACCGTATTACAAGAATAATCAAAATATCTCATACGACAACAGACGACAAGGCATCTATGGTGAAAAGAGCATGCCATCAGATTATCCCCGAAAAATATCAACAGAAGAGCACATCACACTAAACACTGCCGACACCACGCAACTCATGCGAGTGCCTGGTATCGGCAGCTATTATTCGAATGTAATCATGCGCTATGGCGAGCGTCTCGGAGGATATGTCAGCATCGACCAGCTCGATGAAATCGAGGATTTTCCGCCAGAAGCGAAGAAATATTTCATCATTGACAGTCCATCGCCCCGCCGCCTAAACGTCAACACCATGTCGCTAAATGAGCTAAAGCGTCACCCCTATATCAACTATTATCAGGCCAAAGCCATTATCGATTATCGTCGCATTAACGGACAAATCCAGAGTCTGCAACAACTCTCCACATGTCCCGACTTCACAGACGAGACAATTAAGAGATTGTTGCCATACGTGACTTATTAGTTACTTGCGCTGACATTCCGACTCCTTGCCGAAAAGGTGTGACTCCTTGTAGCCACCCATGTCAACTACAATCTTCTGCAACACAACGCCCGGGTCGAGCGGTGTGATGACGAGCGATGTCTCACCAGACTTATCCACCTTGAGCTTGACTGTCTTGTCGATGACACGGCGTGCCACCGTGGGATACATTATGCGATAAACATTCTCTGGCTCTTCATTAAGTTCGCCGTTGAAGTTTACTTCCACAGGAGCCTGTCCCTCGAAACCAACGGTGTAGCGATGACCTTCGCTGCGCTTGAAGGCAAGTGTGGAAGCCGTGATGACATGCACATCCACCTCGTTGATTCCTGCCGGAACAGCAAAGCGATAAGTGACACTGCCACCATTCACATCTGCGGAATAGGGCTGAATAGAAATGCCGCTGCGGGTGCGTCCCATGTATGGAATGACTGTCCACTTGGCATCCTGAGGATTCTGCAAACTAAAGTAATGCTCTGCATCCATGGCAACATATCCATCGGACGGTTGGAAGACATATCCGCCCTTTGCCTCCGACGCATTGTCGATACGCATCACCTTGGGGTATGTGTCCTTGGGGAAATCGTCGTTCCATGACACATAACCGATGTGCTTCTGTATCATCATTCCGTCCCACTTTCCTCCGGCTATATCCTTGTTGTAGCTGCGGCAGAGAAGCGAGTCGCGCTTGAAGCATTGCTCCACGCGGTCGGCCCATACGTTGGCCTCGGGATTGTTTTCTTTATATAGCTTGTGGTTCATTGCTTGGGCATAATACATCTCATAGAGATTGCCAAGGGCCTGGATTGGGAAGAGAAGCAGCTGGCGATAGGCGTCGCGCATATCCTCGGGAAGAGAGATGAACTGACGAAGAGCCTCGGCTTCGAGGCAGACAAACTCGTCACACACTTGTTTCCACTCTCCAGTCTCAAGGTTATAGGTCGAGGCATCGAGCATCTCTGCCGTCACGCGTCCTGCATATTGACTATAGAGATTCAGGATGCGGGCAGCCTCGTCGGCCTGCGCCTCGCCAAACTGCTGTGCGCAGAATTTTCTGGGATGCTCCAAGAGGTTGTCGGCATTATAGCGTTTGGGATTCCATGCGAAGTCCATAAAGAATGTGATGGGATATTCCATCGGCTTGAGGTCGCCCACATTGAGCACCCACAGTTTATCCACTCCATATTGATAGGTAAGGGCAAGCTGGTCCCAAATGTGCTGTATAGGTGTGACGTTCAGCCATTTGCTGTTGCGCGGAGCACCCACATAGTCAACGTGGTAATACATGCCGAATCCGCCCTTGTGCTTGAGTTCCTCGGCAGTGGGCAAACGGCGGATGTCGCCCCAGTTGTCATCGCTGAAGAGAATAATCACGTCATCGGGCACACGGAGTCCTTTGTCGTAATATCTCTGCACCTCTTTATATAATGCCCACAACTGTGTGCGCTCCTTGGCTGGACGTCCAGTCTCCTGGGCGATGATGTCGCGCTGGTTCTTAATAATCTTCTCCAAGAGTTTGATTGTAGCCGCATCATCAGGCACAAACTCGTCGTCATGTCCTTCAGTTGCACCCATGGCGGTGTCGCCGTCGCCTCGCATACCGATGGTGATGATGTCCTCATTATCCTTGGAACGTCGTACTCCCTCGCGGAAGAAGTTGTCGATCACCTTCTGATTGGTGACATAGTTCCATTCGCCATACTCCTTGCGATGGCGTGCCCACTCTTGATGGTTGCGTGCCATTGGCTCGTGATGAGATGTACCCATCATCACTCCCATGTCGCTTGCAGTAGGTGAGTTGAGAGGATCGTCGCCGTAGAATGACCACTGCCACATGGCAGGCCAGAGGTAGTTGCCTCTCAGACGCAAGATGAGCTCGAACACACGAGCATAGAACTCATGTCCACCGTAGTTCGTTCCAAACGTGTTCTTCACCCATGTGGTGAGACAAGGAGCCTCGTCGTTGAGGAAAAGTCCACGATAACGCACTGCCGGTTCGCCTGCGGTATATGTTCCTCTTTGGATGGCAAGATTCTTATGCTGCACTGCAGGCACATCCATCCAGTCATACCATGGCGATACACCTATCTGCTCCGACAACTCATAGATGCCGTATATGGTGCCTCGCATGTCGCTACCTGCAATGACGAGAGCCTCTTCCACTCCAGGCAGAGGATTGCTCACCACTGTCATTAGATATTTCTCAACCTTGCCCTTGAGTTCTTTCTCGTTGATCTTCTTTGCCTTCACCATCTGCTTGATGTAAGGGCTTTCAAGACTACCGACTATTACACAGCGACTTATGCCGTCGGCAGGGGCATTGAGCAGTTGTGCCTGATTACCGCACACCCTCGCAAAGTCCTTCTGCAGGTTGCGGGCGGCAATGTGGATGCCCTTCTTGTCGCTGTCTGCAACAATAAGGCTAACAGGCTTTGATTGCGAGATAAGCGTGAAGCCTCCCGCATTCAGGTTTTCAGTCACTATACCTTCATGGTCTTTAGCTGTGGCACATAATGACAATGCCAAGCATACAATTGAAAGAATATACTTTCTCATATTCACGATTGTTGATATTTTATTCTTTAATATTTCAATATTTTAATTTTTTAATATTTTAATTCTTTAATCCTTCCCCGCTTCCCACCAGTCGAAGTTGAAAAGGTTCTTCTTCTGCATTGACGTGCTCTTGAACACGAAATAGACATCGTGCACGCCCTTGCATTTTGTAAGCTCAGTGCGGAAGGTCTCATACTTGAACTTCGTGTTGGGAACGTCGATAACTCCTGCTATCCAGCCATCGGGAGCGTCGAGACGTATCTCCATCCTGCCACCAAGCAAAAGTGAAGAGCAACTTGCCTTTAGCTCCTTGGCGCCACTGCCAAAGTCAACGCCCTTGACAAGGATGTATTCGCCATCATCGATATCAGTGACGAAGAGCGTGGGATTCCACGGACCGGAAGGATTCTCGCGTGTGGTCTTAAGTCCAAATCCCCAAGCCATGGTCTCAGCCTCAACACGGCGATAGGGATTGAATGTTCCCACCTGCTCCAGTTTGCAATCGAGGAAATAAGGCAACTCCTGTATTGTTCCGTCTGTATTATAAGTCATCTCGGCAGCCGACACCGAACGACGTTCGGCATGTCGGCTTGTCTCCAGTCGGAAGATGTCGTAGTTAAGTCCGAAGCAATACCATTTGCCCTTATACTCGATGATACCGGGATGATTGCCTCGTGTGCGTGGAGTGTGGTCCATGATATGCCCCTTATGCTCCCACGGTCCTGTTGGCGACTTGCTCATGGCATAGCCAATACCCTCGGGACAGCATGTTGACGCGTAAGCGAGATAATACCATTTCTCGCCACGGGCATTCTTCCTCGACCAGAACCATGGGCCTTCCTGATAGTCGCCTATGGGGTCCATCTGCATGATGTCGCCCTTGATGGAAATCATATCCTCGTTGAGTCGCACGCAATATGTGTGGGGATTGCCCCAATACATATAAGCCTGTCCATCGTCGTCAATCCACACCGTCGGATCAATATCATCCCAATGCTCCTGTCGCCACACGAGCGGTTTGCCAAGCGGGTCTTTGAATGGGCCAAAGGGCGAGTCGGCAACGAGCACACCGATACCATTGCCATGTATCGGGCAATACATATACCACTTGCCGTTGCGCTCAATCACCTGTTCGGCCCATGCTCCGTTGTTTCCCTTATACCAAGCGAAATCCTTAAGCGAAGCCACCGCCCCATGGTCTTGCCAGTTGACCATGTCGGTAGATGTATAGAGCAACCAGTCTTTCATCTTGAATCCCTCAGCGTCATCCTCGTCGTGGGTGGTATAGAGATATACGGTATCTCCATGCACAAAGGGTGCTGGGTCTGCCGTGTATTTGGTTTGGATAATCGGCAGATTGAAGTTTTGTTTCTGTTGTGCCGCTGCCGACATTGTGGCCGCAAGCATAATGCCTAATGTGAGTAGTTTCATTGATTAAAATTATTAACTATTTCGAAATAATATTGATTTCGTGTGCAAAATTACTACTTTTCTCCCACACTGCAGCCTAATTTTGTAACATATACATTCAGAAATGTTTCATACATTCCACAATGATTGGTTTTATTAACATATTGATTATTTTTTTATCATTC
>JBJEAY010000635.1:0-6733 GCA_051869575.1 Prevotella sp.
AGAAGAAATAAAGCCTCGCTTGCATCTGTTTGGCCATATCCATAAACAGCATGGCGTAAAGAAAGATGATTCAACTATTTTCTCAAATGGCGCAATCATGAATGGAGATTACACGAACTTCAATCTTCCAAACCTGATTAAAATATAAAGAAAGTATTGATTATTCAAAAAGAGGTATCTAAGAAAATGGCGGCGAAGTTCAGCCGCTTTTCCGAACTTTGCTTTTTAATTTGCTGACAAGTTGTTGGTAAAGACTGGACCATAGTAGAGGTGAAAACCGTCCATATTGAATGGCATCGTACATGATACCTCATGTGGAACAATATACAACCAGTCCCAATACCACCGTATAAACGAACAAAAATATCACCAATACTTTCATCCAGAAGTCAGAGAACCAAACACCTTCATTTCGCCTGAGGATTTTGCGCATACTGGATTCATGTTCCGTTAGCATTTTCGCCTGTTCGGAACGGTGATTTTCCAACATGGTTTTCCATGTCTCAATGGCTTGGTTTAAGAGTTGTTGAAGCTGGGCAAGATGTTCAGACTTTATAGTTGCCTTGAACTGTGGGTTTTGCTCTGCTTTTACAATCGCATTGCAAATGCCATTGATAATGTTATTGGAACTACTAATAGCTTCCTTCAAAACCACCACAGCCTCACCCTCAGCTTTAATAGCGTCTTGAAGGTCTTGATGGATTTTCAGCAATGTCTCTTTTGCTTCACGGATTTCTGTGAGCCGCTTGTCTACATCTTGCATTTCAGCCTCTAATTCATGATTGCTTTCAGCCTTTTTCAGCATATCATCAATGTTTATTGATGGAGTGATTTTTGATTTTCCAATTCCCATGATTTCTGCCTTTTAATAATTCGTTTATCTATGAAGTCCCTTTTTGCGTTTGCACATGCTGTTTGCCATTCTTGCACAGCGGCGTGCCCATTCAAGTTCGTCCTCATCCTTGTTCCGTCCCCAGCCACTTGTGTCAGAACCGCCACCGCCGCTTGAAGCCGCCATACTTGTGGCTGCATCTATATATCCGGCAAAGAGCAAAAGAGCCGTGTGTTGTATCTCTTCAATCTTAGCTAACGGATGTGCCTCTTCCAAAGAGCAATCCTGCCGAATGATAGTATCAGCGGCTTCGGATAACTCGATATGGAAACTGTGATATTCGTCCGTCGCTATATCGTAATGCTTCATAACAGGCTGTGAAGCAGTCGAAGGTTGTATAACAGGAGTCGTGTCTGCTGTCCGTGTTTGTTGGGGAACAGGCTTTGCCGGATCGGATTTCCTTTCCTGCGGATGCAGTTTTGCCCATGTAACCTCAATCTTTGATGGAGTCAGGTTTCGCCCGATACCCAACACGGATGACTTGTAAATGGAGTTGCCACGCTTGATAGAATAGCCATAAATTCCGCCACCGTCTTTTTCTTGCAGGTGCACTTTATAGCCTCGTTTCACCAATTCCATTTCATACCTCTGCCAACTAAATTCGTCCATCGTGCGGAGTATCTCCATGCAACTGTCTGAGATTTCTTGTCTGTGCCGTATGCCTATTTCTTCAGACTGTACCCAGCCTCGTCTTTCGTTGATGATGTTCGCAGCCATGACAGCCCTCTCGCCAATCTTATGGCTGTCATTGATTTTTCCGTCCATATCCACACGGTTGGCATCAATGTGCAGATGGAGAATGCCACTTTTAGAATCACGATGCAGGGCGACTATGTATTGAGACCCTTTGAGGTTGGTCTGTTTTGAGGAAGCCCGTTTGGTCTTGCCAGAAAGGTCTATGGAATCAAACATGCGGATGAACTCATTTGACAAACGTACCCAATCGTCCATCGTCCAGTCCCGGCTTTCTTCCTCGGATGGGGAAATCTCAATTCTTATCACATTCCTGCCAAGCGGTCTGCCCTTATTAATGTTCTCCGCAAACTTTTTCTGTACGAGCATCATCCGTTCGTACATCGCTTCCGGCGAAATATCATCGGGCAAGAAGTTGGCTTTGACTATATCCGCTTTCTCCTTGTTGACGGAATATCTTATGGCATTTGCGCCATGCGATATGGTAGAGGCTTTTGCTATCATAAAATTTATTCAGTAAGGTAATTTTCTATCTGGCTCCAACGATTGATAAGTTGAGTAGCGGCTCTCATCCATTGTTCTACAAATCGGGTATCGCTGAAATACATGGCCCGTTTGTCTGCTTGGATGGATTTCACGGCTGCTGCAATACGGATAAGGTCACCCCTTGCATCCGTCAGACTACACAGGGCTTTCACTTCACGGTCAGACAACCGTTGTCGTGGATGTTGCCCCAAGGCGGTACGGCGCACATAGTCGCTCATGGATAAGCCGCAGGTCTTGGCAAGTTCTGCCGCTTGGGTATATTCCTGTTCCGTCACCCTGGCTTCAAGCCGCAAGGTGCGCCTTGTGACTTTCTTCTCGTTTCTTTCATCAACTTCCTTGTCGGTATTCTTTTTCTTCTTCTTCATGCTCTGTTATGTTATGGGTGAAACATCAATAAAAATGGTCAGCACGGTGGGAGCTTGCGACTGCCGGAATATGCCTATGTGGTACGAATAAGCGAAGCGAATTTGTGCGACATAGGAACTTCTTGCAATACTGCATACAACAGCTTCGGACACACCTCCTTTTGAGTACGCCTATATCTGATTGTTAGCCGAAACATCTCTGCCGGAATCTTCCGTTGCCACAGTCTGTGGGGAAACTGTAACAGAAGGGAAAGAAGAGGGAGAAGGCTGTTTGCCTTCATCTGATATAGCAGGGGTATTCTCTCTTTCATCAAGTCTGTCTTTCAGTCGGACATAGAAAGGATTGTCTATGCAGTTTCCGTCCTGCATCCATGCCGATATACATTTCAGCGTATGGATGCTTGTTCGGTTGCTCTGTGTAGATGTGACAATTCCCAACTGGTTCATCTTGTCAAGCACACGGGATATGGTCTTTTTGTCATAGCCCAACCTGCTGGCCAAATCCACTTCAGAAAGAACGGCTTGCCCCACTTGCAAGATCGTGGAGAAACCTTTTATGGCATACTCGGTCTCTTTCAACACAGCCTCTTCAATAAGTCGGTGCAGAATCTTCATGCGGTCAATGCCGTATTTGCTTCCCGCCAGATACGCAAGCTGCTCTGACGAAAGCACTATACAATAATTCAAGTCTGTTTTCATCATCTGTCTATTTGAAGATATTTTATTAAATGGTACAGCCAAAAGAGAAAGTCAGCGGTGCATTCCATGTCCTTTCTCCGGCATATAATACTCCCTATCGTATGCAATATGGTTAAGTACGTCTTGCAGTTTGTCAAGCTGGCGACTATCCAATACACGGATGGCGGCAATAGTGATGTTCTGCGAAGCGATACGGCGATGTTCGCGGTTCCGCTCTGACATGCTGCCGTCCCCATCTGCATAGATGCTCCGCAGATAGTCGTTCACAGCTTCGGTCTGTGCCTTGCTTGGATATGCCGCAGGGTAACGGTCTTGAATATACTCCACCATGTGGCTGACCGCGTTCGCCAGTAGCGGTTCATGTTCTTGTAATTGTTTGATAAGTTCTTCCTTTTTCATACTGTCAATTCATTTTGTCCCATGTCCCAAGCATTTCTTATAACTTCCTTTTTGTCGGCTTTTTATTTTTATTCTTTTTTCAGGGAAAGAGGGACAAAAGGACAGGGTATTTATCTTTTCCCTTATTTTGAAATTTAGAATGGTAAATCCGGTTCACTCGGTAGTGCCGCACTGGCTTCTTCGTTTGGTGCGTCCACTCTCACCCACGGATGCTTTGTCCGTCCAGTCTTGTCACAATAAGCAGGGTGCAAACCTTTGACCTTTTCCTGATCGCTCCGTTTCCAATTAGGAATCATGGACATCAGGCGATTGATATATTGCGAAGTGTATTTGGCTGGATTGCGTCTGACCAAGTCATTTGGCATTTCCTCTATAATCTGTCGGGCGCAAACCATGTTGAGCTGAGTCATTGTTGAGTTTGGCTCCGAGTATGCCCCTTTTTGATAAGCCAGTCGGATAGGAATGGTCCAGCTTGCATATTGGATAGGAATCTCACGCTCCAAATACATTTCCAGATCTTCCATGATGGGGTCAACAAGGATGTTGGAATGTTGTACCTGCACCTCATTAGCTTGAATTTCCATATCAGGTGTCAAGTAAAGTTTCATTCCTTGCTGATAATAGGCATACGCTTCTGCCCAAAGTTGAGGGACAGCACGTTGCAGAGTATCCGACCATTCCGATACATGGCCGTTGCCTTTAACCGGGATTATCCACCAGCGTCGGTTCCCGTTATCCCCTTGCAGGAAGTTTGTCTCATTGGTAGTAGCCGCAAAGACATTGTGCCGCATAAACTCCACAACCTTATGTCCGTATGCTGGGCGCATATAGTCACTGCAACGGCTTAAGAAAGCTTTGGCTGCCTCTGCATCATTCGCCCGTTTCAAACCGTTCAACTCACTGATTTCAATAATCCAACCATTGGTTATGGTTTCTACCTTCTCCTTGTCACCACTGGCAAAAGAGAACGAATCGTTGAACCACTTTCCACTAATAGTCTTGAAAAAGGTGCTTTTCCCGATACCTTGCGGACCAGGTAAAGTCAGTACGTTGTCAAACTTGCAACCAGGGGTGAAAACCCGAGCAACAGCCGCCACGAACCATAGTTTTGTCTGTTCTCTGACAAGCGGCGTGTCCTCCGCTCCCAAATAATCAATAAGGGTTGTGGCTATGCGAGGCTGTCCGTCCCATGTCTCTTGGGTGATGAAATCCTGTACAGGGTTAAAACTCCGTTCCGAAGAGGTTGTTTTTAGCATTTCAAAAACTTTATTCTGCGTCAGATGTAATCTGTATGTCCTTTCCAAATAGTCTTGTATCTTTCCTGCCGATTCTTCATCAATCTTGTTGCCATTGACATTGCGAAACAAAGGGCTGAAACATACATCGTCCTGACAAAAGGTATCATATCTTATCTGACTAAGATTCTCATCCAAAGTGAAAATAAGTCGGAGGTTGCTGATGGATCGGACTGGATTCCCATAGCTGTCTGTTACCAAATCTTTTTTCCAATTATCTTCCATATTACTGCTCCTTAATATGGATTTCACCTGACTCTTTTGCCAAAGACAGTGCAAGGTCTGCATCCACCACAATCTTTCGTCCTATCTGTGTGATAGCCTTGTCTATGATGCCGCTCTTCTTAATGCGGTTAGCCGTGGGTACGCTGCATCCGAACACACGGGCAATACCCTCTATACCATAATAGTTGCCTTTGGAAGCCATTGGGGATGTAGACTTCTCGGTGGATTCTACACTTTTTGTAATGAGAAAGCAAAGCTCCTCGCCAGTCATCATGGCGATAGGCTTTTGAAGTAATTGGTTAAAATTGAATCTTTCTTCCATACCTTTACTTGTTTAGTTATTAGATACTTTAAGTCTCGGTTCAACTCTGTAAAACCGATTTCACAAGCAAAAGTAGTGTATGAAACTCTGCGTATCGGTCGGTTTATTTATAGCTTAATTTTACCGGCCGTATTTCAACAGAGGTTTGCAGATGAAATTACGGATAATCGGATTTCCAAACTATCCGTTCTTGATAAAATAGTCCGTCCATCGGTCTATTATTCGTTTTGCCTTGACGAAGCTGTTTCCTCTTTGAGGCAAGTCCAAAACCATATCCTTGATTTCGCCATATCGCTTCTGTGGTATATCGTGTCCGTAATGGTGTTGAGAGAACTGTTCTATAGCACGATGGAATGCCATGTACTTTGTAGACGCTTTTATTCTGCCCGCTTTTGCCAATGATTTCTGCAGATAGGCAAGGCTTATGTCCTCTGTGTTCTCTTCAAGAAACGAGCGGATGCCCTGTTTGATGCGTTCCTTGTCTCCAATGAGGATATCATCCAATGATTGCATAACCTTTTTGTTTCCATGTCTGCCTTTGACTTTTCGCAAGGCAAACATCACTTCTTTCCAGATTTCCGGATTACAGGCTTCTGCAGTATCTTCCCACCCGGCTTTGCTTTCAGTTCCCATTTCTATGTTTTTATGAACAAGCAAGGCAACACATGATTTTATTAGAATCATGTCGCCATTGTCAACCTCTCCACTGTTCAGCAGATGGTCAAGTAACTTAGCCATACGTGAAAGACCGTGGTCAAATATCACAAAATAGTACATGCAATAAGCCAAAATCTCCTTCTTTTCCATCACATAATCATACAGGTTGGCCATAAACTCACCAACGAATACAGTATGGGACAAGAAAATGATTCGGGAAATGTACGCCAGGGACTGGTATACCATATTTCTTTCCAGCTTGCTCAACAGATAACATCCTTTGCTGTTTTTCATAAGTACATCCAGTTGCCCTATCAAATAGGATCTCGTTTCCTGTGGTAAGCGGTTCCAAATTTCAATAGGCGTGCCGGAATGAACCATCAATAATTCTGACTTTGGGGATGTGAGCAACTCTACCGTACCCGTTTTTACGTTGACACCTATCCACAACCGTTTGTTGGTGATACATTGGGCTATAACATCTGTATACTTGCCAGCCCATTGCTGATTGGCTATATGCTGTACATCTTTACCGTTTATGAAATCAGAAAGCCAGTTATACAGCATCAAGGCTTCTGGCGGTGTACACTCCCGCATCATCTGATATATATCCATTAGAATAGATAAGTTTCCTTTGCCT
>JBJEAY010000636.1:0-6718 GCA_051869575.1 Prevotella sp.
GTCGCCCTACACCCTCTACCAACTCTTCCGTTTCGTCTCGCCGGCTCTTTATGCCAACGAGCGCAGGTTTGCCGTTCCCATCGTCCTCAATGGCTATGTGATGTTCATGCTTGGCGTGTTGCTAAGCTATTATCTCATTTTTCCCCTTACATTTCGTTTCCTCGGTACGTATCAGGTGAGCGAGGATGTGGTGAATATGATTTCCCTTCAGTCGTATATGAGCACGCTCACTCTTATGAGTATCTCGATGGGCATAGTGTTCGAGATGCCCGTAGTGGCATGGCTTATGGCTCGTATGGGATTGCTCACAGCCTCGTTCATGACTCGCTATCGCCGCCATGCCATAGTGGTCATCCTCACAGTGGCAGCCATTATCACCCCCACCTCCGACATCTTCACCCTCCTTATGGTGTCCCTCCCCATGTGGCTGCTCTACGAGTTGAGCGTCTGCATCGTCAGGGTTAGCACAAGGAAATCTAAATAATCGCTACAAGTTAAAAGTTATAAAATCTTGCATAGAAAATAAGTTTTTTCTTTGTTATCTGTGCAATATTTTATAATTTTGCAGTCGATAAATAGAATGTAGCCATGAATGTGGAAGTAATAAAGAAGATACGAAATACACCGATATCAGGCGAAGAATTGGTTGCTATGCTGGGTGATTATAAGTCACCAACAATGAAATTGTCGCAGATGGAGAAATCAGGCGAGGTTATTCGCCTGAAGCGTGGATTGTATGTTATGGATGGCAGTGCACTTGGCTATCCGCCTTCTGCTCCGATATGTTCCAACCACATCTATGGTCCTTCTTATCTATCTCGACAGTGGGCTTTAAGCTATTATGGATTGATACCTGAGAGGGTGTATGAGTTGACTGCCGTATGTTTCAAGCGTACCCGGACTTTTGAAAACAAGTTGGGGCGATTTACATATCGTCAAGTGCCAGAGGAATATTATCCTATTGGAATAAAAACCGAGAAGTATGACGGCATGACGTTTATGATAGCTTCCCCTGAAAAGGCATTGTGCGATATGATATTAACTGATGCATACGTTCCAAATCTATCGATGACCGCATTGCATCGCTATCTTGAGGAAGATATAAGGTTTGACATGGACGAACTTCGCGGTTTTGACATTGATATTCTTACACAATGTGCACAATGTGGAAGAAAGTCAAGCACGATTGACAATTTAATTAAAATAATTAGACGCTATGAACAGGTTTGATGAATTGGTTGAGGGATATAGCCCTCAGAGTGACAAGGAATTGGGCAATGCCCAACGAGAGGTGATGCAGAAGGTGGCTTTAGCAGGCTTGTGTCGTGGTGGTTTTTTCAAGCATGCCGCATTTTATGGCGGAACATGCCTTCGTATCTTTCACAAATTGAAGAGGTATTCAGAGGATATGGATTTCTCTTTAATCGAGAAAGATGAAAGTGTTCATATTGAGAATTATTTCCAATCGATTGTTGATGAGTTCAAGGCAATAGGAATGCCTGTTGAGATTGTGAAGAAGGACAAGAAGACATTCGGTAGGGTGGAATCAGCTTTCTTGAAAGAGAATACAGAAACTTACGACATAAAGTTTCAGACTCGCAAAACGCTAAAGGTAAAGATAGAACTTGACACCGACCCTCCTCTAAACTTTTCAACCGAACAGAGGCTCTTGTTTGAGCCATATTCTTTTTCGGTGAATTGCTTTGTACTTCCTGACTTGTTTGCAGGTAAGATGCATGCCTTGGTATATCGGGCTTGGCAAAGAAGGATAAAGGGGCGTGATTGGTATGATTTCGAGTGGTATGTAAGGCATCGTGTGCCTTTGGATTTCTGTCATTTGAGCGAGAGGATACGGGAGTTTAATGGCTCTGACGTTTCAAAAGAAGAGTTTATGCAACAGCTAAAGGATAAGTTGGGCAATACAGACATCAATCTTGTAAAACAGGATGTTCTGCCTTATGTTGATGATAGGCATGAGCTGGACATCTGGTCAAATGACTATTTTCTAAAGGTGGCTGATATGCTGGAATTTAAGTAATTCCGCCATTCGTCACTTTTCCGTGCTTTCTGTCCCAGATATTTGGTGATTCGACGTGAAAGCAGTACTTTTGCATCCGAATTAACGCATAAAAGATGAAATAAGTGTTTATGATGAAAACAAAGAAATTGCTGATTCTCAATGCGAGCCCGAGGAAGAAGGGCAACATTGCTCAGATGGTGGCCGAGATGAGCGATGAGGCAAAGGCACAAGGTGCAGAGGTGGACGTCGTAGAGGTGCAGAAGCTTAACGTACAGCCTTGCGTAGCTTGTATGCAATGTAGGGCACGAGGATTCTGCGTCCTGCCCGAGGATGACTCCCAACGTGTATTGCAGCTTATCAAGGACAGTGATGCGATTGTGATAGCTGCCCCTTGCTATTGGGGCAATATCCCCGGCACACTGAAGTTGCTTTTCGACCGTATCGTATATGGCATGATGGACGAGAGCGACCGCGGTTTCCCCATCCCCTTGCACAAGGGCAAGCGTTGCGTGCTTGTCAGCACATCCACTACCCCCTGGCCCCTTAACATCCTCATGCACCAGAGCCGTGGGGCGATAAGGGCATTGAGGGAGATATGCCGCTACAGTGGTTTCAATATTGTGGCAACGATAGAAAAGGGTGGCACCCGACGCAACACCACGCTATCTGAACGTGAATCAATGAAATGTCGCAAGGCTATAAGAAAAATGCTCATCTTTTAGGAGTTAAAAGGAGTCATGAGAAGTTATCGCTCCCTTTGGTCGCTCATGAAGTTAAAAGACGAAAGTTGAGTTAGGTATAATAAGGATGAATGTTCTTAATATTTCGTAAATAGACATAATAAACGCATAAAGGTATTGACAAGAGAGAGAAAAATTGCTATATTTGCACTGTGAAATCATGAGTGCCTTGTTGCACTCTAACTAAAGAAAGGAGAAATTATGACAAAGATTAGGGAAATCTACCGTTGCCCCGTTTGCGGCAATGTGGTGGAAGTGTTGAACCCCGGAAAGGGCGAATTGGTATGCTGCGGCAAACCGATGGTGCTGCTCAAGGAGAATGTGACTGATGCCGCACATGAGAAGCATGTGCCGGTGGTAGAGAAGACCAACTGCGGCTACCGCGTGAAGGTGGGAAGCACAGAGCACCCCATGCTCGAAGAGCACTACATCCAGTGGATAGAACTGCTGACACCTACCTCGGTGCTCAGGCGCGAACTGAAGCCAGGCTGCAAGCCCCAAATGTCAATATATCCAACCGGAGCTGACCGAAGGTCTTTCATCTCAACTCCCCAAAGTGAGCCGCTCATAATATACCGATAGCTTCCTTCTTCCACAAGGAACTTCATGGCTGTGAGCGCCTCGGGACATTCCTGTATCTCGTCAAGAAGTACTATGGTTTCACCTTTTTCAAGAGTCTCAGTAGTATATGCCGACAACCTGACCAATATGTCCTTGGCATTGTCTGCATTGACGAAGATGTTTCGTGCCGAAGGAGTTTCTATGAAGTTTATCTCAACGAAATGCTTAAAATATGTCATGCCAAAATGGCGGGCAGAGAATGACTTGCCCGTCTGTCTTGCTCCCGTCAGAAGCAATGCCTTGTTGGTATTGTGATAAAAATCACGTAATCTATTGGTTATCTTGCGTTTAATCATATTTTGTCCGTTTTTCCAATGCAAAGATACATCATTTTGTCCGTTTTTCCAATATGTATTAGCATGTTTTTGTCCGTTTTTCCAATAAATTAACCTTTCTACATATATCTTCTCATTATGCACTTTAAGTCAGTTGAGGTCACCCTATAGTTAAGTTCAACAAAATACATATTATTCTTAGAAGACAGCAATAATATACATTGCAGAAAAATGGCTAAATCTCATTGTTTTTGTCACTTTTAGCCGTTTTTCTAAATGAGGAAAATGGCTAAATCTCATTGTTTTTTGTCACTTTTAGCCATTTTTCTCGCCTAAAAGTTTGGCGTTTCGGATTTATTTATTACCTTTGCATAAGGTAAGCTGCATCTCGGCAGAATTGCTCAAGCAAGCTTGGCAAGTTCTGCTCTCGATTTGCATTACCTTTGCATACAAATTTAATGTATTGGAAATAAATAAAATAAAGAGAAGATATGGAAGGATTGGTAGGCAGAAAGCATGAGCGCGAGGAATTGCTCAGATGCAGCAGTTCCGACAGGGCGGAGTTGGTAATCCTGTATGGGCGCCGTCGTATTGGCAAGACATTCCTTGTCAATAGGACTTTTGATGGCAAGTTCTCATTCTATTTCACTGGTTCGCACAAGGCTCCAAAAGAGAGACAGCTGGAGCGTTTTGCCCAGGCATTACAGCAGTATGGGGGTATGAAATATTGCCCTAAGATAGACAGTTGGTATCATGCCTTTGATGCTCTACAACGGATACTCTCTGGCAGAAAGGCCAAGAAGAAGGTAGTTTTCTTCGACGAAATGCCCTGGATGGACACCAAGGGTTCAGACTTTGTTGCTGCCTTTGAGGACTTCTGGAACACATGGGCGGCACTGCGCGACGACATCTGCCTGATAGCCTGCGGTTCGGCAACATCATGGATGGTTGACAAGATTGTGGAGAACCAAGGCGGGCTGCATAATCGTGTGACATCGAGGATATACCTGCGCCCATTCACTCTGACAGAAACGGAGGAGTATGCGCGGGCGCATGGATGCGTGTGGGACCGATATACCATGACCCAATGTTATATGTATTTGGGCGGTGTGCCATTCTACCTCAGTTTGATGGATTTCCGCCGCGACCTTCCGTCTAATATCGACCAGTTGTTTTATGCGCCCCACGCCAAATTGGCTGATGAGTTCAGTGAGCTGTTCAATGTCTTGTTCAGCGAGTCGTCAAGGTATATAGAGATTGTGCGTATCTTGGCATCTCATAGGGAAGGACTTACTCGGCAGGAGATAGCAAAATACCTGTCGAATGGCGGAACACTTACTGCACGTTTGGAGAATCTAATAAGGTGTGACTTCATTTCCGCCAACACTCCTTTCGGAAAGAAAAAGAAGGGCACGATATACCAACTCACTGATTTCTTCACTCTCTTCTACTTTCGTTTTATTGAGGGAGTGCAAAGGACAAATGCCGCATACTGGGCATTGAAGATGCGAACACCCGAAGTCAGGTCATGGCAGGGATTGACATTCGAGTTGGTATGCAAGGCGCATATCGACCGCATCGTCCATAAATTGGGAATATCGGGAGTGCTTACACAGGCATCGTCATGGCGAAGCAATGCCGACAATTACAATGGCGGCAAGGCACAGATAGACATTGTCATTGAGCGTGAGGACAGGTATATCTATCTGTGTGAAGTGAAGTTCAGCGAACTGCCGTTTGTCATCGACAAGTCATACGAGCAAAACCTGAGAGAGAAAATGTCGTTATTCCAAGAAGAGACAAAGACGCGAAAGACCCTCCTTACGACATTCATCACCACCTTCGGCGTCAAACCAGGCATTCATTCCGGCATAGTGCAGAATGAGGTGACAATGGACGACTTGTTCTGAGCAGTAATGGTGTTTATAAAAATTTTGATAACATCAACGCTTGGGAAATAATCGTAATTAATGTAAAGGAGTGCGGTGATTGACACAAAAAAGCATTATCTTTGCAGCCGCAATGAAGCGGATGATAATGCTGTATGCAGTGTGCATGGTGGTAAACATGTCGCGCGGGCAGCGCACTTGTGTTGTGGCAGACATGTTCACTCACATTCCGATTGGGAATGTGAGGGTCATTGCCGACCATTATGAGAGCAAAGCCGTGAGAACCAACTATAAGGGCGAGTTTGACATCACATCATCCGATTTCAAGCATCTCACTTTCATAGCCAGCGGATATATGCGGCGGGTGCTCGACTTGAAGGAGATAGGCGACACGATATTCCTTCTTGCCAATGACAATCGTCTCGACGAGGTGGTCGTATATGGCAAGGAGCCAATGAAGTCCTCAGCCGTCAGCAGTTGGGGAGCGAAGCTCAGGGAGCAGGGCAAGTCAATGGCCAAGCCCTCGGGCCATGACTTCCTCAGCATCTTCCGTCGCAAGGTGTCGGCCAAGAAGAAGAGGGAGCGAATGAAGGCTATCGAGAATTATTAATTATTTTTCTTCTTGGCACCAGTTCTCTTTATAATTCGAACAAGTCGTCCATTGTCACCTCGCTGTCCACAATGCTTTTATGCACACCGTTTGCCACTCCAAATGTGGTGATGAAAGTAGAGATCAAGGCCTTCCTGCTCTTTGTCTTCTCCCTGAAAATACCAATGCGTTGGCGCACCTTGGTTTCATAATCTGAAGTAATGATATATTCTTCGGTGCTGAATTTCATTTCGCATAGGTTGATGGCTTGGTCGCCACGGTCAATGACAAGGTCAATCTGTGCGCCTTTTCCTCCTTCTTCAACATTAGTGCGAGGGATATATCTCCATGTGGATGCACTTGTCGATATTCCGTTGATGCCCAGTCGGCGACGTATCTGTGGCAGATGGGTAAGGCATACTAATTCAAATGTTCTTCCCTGCCATGACGATACCGAGCGTGAATTGTAATTATGCAGCCACCACTCCTCGTCCTTGCTGTCTGCCGAAGCAATGAATTTCATATAGAACAATGTGTAAAAGTCGGCGAGGCGATAGACTGTGCCCTTGGAGTGATTGCCAAAT